>CAXTJW010000046.1:5487-16103 GCA_964244305.1 uncultured Acetobacteraceae bacterium | reverse complement strand
TCCTGGAACACGAAGGCCAGGCGGCGTCCGGGGGTGCCGACCTGCTCGAACCCGCCGCGCCACCATTGCAGCCGTCCATCGCTCGGCTCGATCAGGTTGGCGATCAGCTTGAGCAGGGTGGACTTGCCGCAGCCGGACGGGCCGATCAGGCTGATGAACTCGCCCGGCATAATGCTGAGCTGGATCGGCGCCAGGCCGCGCATGCCGTTGGCGAACACCTTGTCCGCCGACAGCACCTCGACCGCGGGCGTCGCCGCAGTGGCCGGCGCGGGGCTCTCCAAGGCATCGGACACGCGCGCGAGCATCGTCAGGCGGTGATGTTCAGGCTGTCGGTGAATCGGGTGGTGAACGCCTTGTGCCAGTCGGTGCCGGGCTTCAGCAGGTTCGCCTTCACCAGGAAGTCGCGCGTCTGCTGCCAGCGCGCCGTGGTCATGGTGCCGATCCCGTGCGTGGCGGCCTCGCCGCGGTCGATGATGTGCATGTCCTTCATCTTTTGGACGGCGAAGGCGATGCGGTCGTCGGTCATCTTGGGATTGTCGACCTTGATCAGCGCATTGGCCGGGGCCGGGTTCTGCAGGTAGTCCCGCCAACCCTCCAGCGACGCGCGCACGAAGGCCGCGACGGCGTCCGGGTTCTTGGCGATGAAGCCGTTGGTGGTGATCATGGTGCTGCCGTATGGCGGATAGCCCTCGTCGGCGAGCGGGAAGAAGTTGACCTTGGCCCCGGCGGCTGCGGCCTCGAACGGCTCGGACGACGGGTAGCCCTGCATGGCGATCGTCGGGTCCGCCAGGAACGGCTGCAGGTTGAACGTGTCCACGCCCGCCATGTCGTCGGTGAAGCCGAACCGCTGCTTGAGCCACGGCCAGAACGTCGAGTGCGACGACGCGGCGATCAGGATCTTGCGCCCCTTCAAGGCCGCGATCGACGGGATGTCGTCGTGGGTCATGATGCCCTGCGGGTCGAATTGGAAACTCGTGCCGACCGTGGTGACGGGCAGGCCGTTCTCGATGCTTTTCAGCACCTGGATGTCGTAGCCCAAGATGACCTCGGCAGCGCCTCCGGTGAGCAGCTGCATCCCGTTCACCTGCGGGCCGCCCATGCGGATGGCGACGTCCAGCCCGGCCTTTTCATACAGGCCGGTGGCCTTGGCCTGATAGAACCCGCCATGCTCGGCCTGCGCGAACCAGTTCGTGAGGAAGGTGATCTTGGTGGGTGCGGCACGCGCCGGGCGCACGAGGCCGGCGACCGCGGCGGCGGACAGCGCGGCGCGGCGGGTCAAGCCATGGGATGGCGTCATGTTCAGGCGATCCTCCTTGCGGCGATGGTCTGGCCGCAGGGTGCGGCATTGAAGCTGCTCGTGATAGGGGCGGCGCGGACGAGACGCATCCGCACGCTACCGGCCGAGCCTGCCCAGCACGTCCATGTCCTCCGCGTCCAGTTCGGCGCGCACGCCGGAGCGGATGAGGGCGGCGAACTCATCGTCGGGCACCATGATCGTGAGGCAATACAGGCGGCCCGGCCCGGTGTTCTCCAATTCGTGCACGGTGCCGGGCTTCAGCAGGAGGCTGTCGCCGGCGTGCACGTCGATGGTGCGGCCGTCGCAGAGGGCGCGGCCTTCGCCTTTCAGCACGAAGAACATCTCCTGGCCGACGGCGTGCTGGTTCGGTGGGGTGCGCCCGCCATGGTCGAAGATCTCGACGGCGGCGATGAAGCTTGCGCCGTCCGCGACGGGGTCGAAGATCAGCGCCAATCGGTTGCTGTCGCTGGGGCTGATGCGCCAGGCCTCGTAGGACTGTGCTGGTTTGGCGATGGCCATGCTCATGGATCGGCTCCGTTGGGCGTCGTGCGTGGCGGCCCTGCAAGTGCTGCGCCACTCGGATGTGAAGCGAGAGCGTCGGGTGCAGCCGAAGCACCCTCGCACACGATACAGCGTCGCGTCCTGCCCAGCGAGGATGCAGTTCGCAGCGGAGTGGAACGGAGGCTATGCCCGACGGCCAAACTGCCGCAATGCTGCGCAGGACAGGAACTCCATGCAATATTGTTGGGCATGGCGGCCGACGTTAAAGCTGGTCGGCCGACGCCTTGATGAAGTCGATGAACGCCCGCAGCGGCGCGGGCACCAGTCGCCGCCCGGGGTAGTAGAGGAACGGCCCGGGGAAGCGTTGCCACCAAGGCTCGAGAACGGGTTCGAGTGCGCCGCTGTCGAGCTGCGGACGTAGCCAGTCCTCGAAGAGATGGATGACTCCGGCACCGGCGACCGCCGCGCCGACGGCGAGATCGGTCGCAGTGCCTGTCTGCACCACCAGCGGCCCCGTAGAGTCGACCCGCACCACTTTGCCGTCGCGCTCGAACTCCCAGGGCGGCATCGTACCGCTGGCGAAGCGGCTGCGCAGGCAGGCATGGGCAAGCAGGTCGTGCGGGTGCTCCGGCCGGCCGTGCCGTGCGAGGTAACCGGGCGAGGCGGCGGTCGCGAAACGCTGGATGCGCGGGCCGACCGGCACCGCGATCATGTCCTGTTCCAGCCGGTCGTCGTAGCGGATCCCGGCATCGCACCCGGCCGCGAGCACGTCGACGAAGTTGCTGTCGGCGACCACCTCCAGCCGGATTTCGGGATAGGCCGCGAGGAAAGGCGGCACGATCGCGGGCAGGACCAGCCGCGCTGCGCTTACCGGCACATTGAGGCGCAACGAGCCGGCCGGCCTGTCGCGAAAGCTGTTCACCGCGTCGAGGGCGGCTTCCATTTCGGTGAACGCCGGGCCGAGCCGCTCCAGCAGGCGCTCACCCGCCGCTGTGGGCACGACGCTGCGCGTGGTCCGATTGAGCAGCCTGACGCCGAGTTGCGCTTCCAGCCGGCGCACCGCCTCGCTGAGCCCCGACGCGCTGCTGCCGCTCGCTCGCGCACCGTCGCGAAAGCCCTTGGCGCGTGCTACCGCGACGAAGGCGTTCAGCTCGCCCAAATCGACCCTCACTGTTCGCCGCTCCGCACAGCCCGTGCGATTACTACCCCGTTATCGCGCGTGTAGGCCATGCCCAGTTGTGCAGTGTCTTGAAAGGAAACCGATCATGTCCAGCACCGACCAGTCGAATATCAACCATTCCGGCACGTTCACGTTTGGCGGCCGCACCGTGAAGCGGCTCGGCTACGGCGCCATGCAGCTCGCCGGTCCCGGCGTGTTCGGGCCGCCCAAGGATCATGATGCGGCAATCGCCGTGCTGCGCAAGGCGGTCGCGAGCGGGGTGGACCACATCGACACCAGCGACTTCTACGGTCCGCACGTCACCAACGGGCTCATTCGCGAGGCGCTGCATCCTTATGCCGACGACCTCGTCATCGTCACCAAGATTGGCGCCCGGCGCGGCGAGGATGGATCGTGGAACCCGGCGTTCTCACGCGACGAGCTGACGCAGGCGGTGCACGACAACCTGCGCAATTTGGGCCTGGATACGCTCGACGTGGTCAATCTTCGCGCCATGTTCGACCGCCACGGCCCGGGCGAGGGATCGATTGAGGCGCCGCTCACCGTCTTGGCCGGGCTCCAGCGGCAGGGCCTCGTGCGCCACATCGGGCTGAGCAACGTCACGCCGACGCAGATCGCGGAAGGGCGCGGGATTTGCGAGATCGTCTGCGTGCAGAACCAATACAATCTGGCGCATCGGGCCGACGACGCCTTGATCGACGAGCTTGCCCGCGACGGCATCGCCTATGTGCCGTTCTTTCCGCTCGGTGGGTTCAGCCCGCTGCAGTCATCGAGCTTGTCCGGCGTCGCTGCGCGCCTTGGGGCCACGCCGATGCAGGTGGCACTCGCCTGGCTGCTGCGTCGCGCGCCGAATATCCTGCTGATCCCTGGCACCTCGTCTGTCGCGCACCTGCGGGAGAATCTTGCCGCGGCCGGGTTGACGCTGCCGGATGATGCCGTTCGGGAGTTGGATGCTGTTGGGGTGTCGGCGTAGTTCGCAATGTCCTCGCTGATGGGACAGCGGGCGAATACCCTTTCACTACAATGTTGCCGGCGGCGATTAGGTTGGCGCCATCCACGACGGTATCGAATACTGGCGCCAGCCACTTAAAGAGCACGCTAAGTGCATGCTATTACAACGAACTATCAAGTAGTGGGGAGGGCAGTTGAAGCTGGGCTTCGTATTTTGCGGCGGCAGCTTCGACATCCTGTTCCCCTTGCTCAAAGAATTGGTCGGCGTTCAAGGGTGAAAGCGTGCGAGTTAGTAACTGTTCTAAACCTTCTCGCGTTATGACCAGCACTCTGAGCCTTTCGGCCTGTTCAATATCTGCGATCACTTCCGGGCGCGGCTTTGAAGTCACTATTACTGCCAGGACACGGAAATGGCGATTTCCTGAATCGACGAGTCTTCTGCGGAAGATTTCGGCACGTTCTACGATGCGTGGCAGCTTATGGTCGGCTTTCAGAAGACCTGTTGTGCATTCGACAACCGCGAAGTGCCCGTTTGGCGTAGTAGCTATAAGATCAACCGCATCTTGGGTTCTCGGCGTGCTTCCAAGGTGGGCGACGCTAAACCCCAGCATCCACAACAACCATGCCACGCCAGTTTCCAACTCGCGTGCATCCCGCCCGCGTGATTGCGATTTCGTCAGGATGTCATTCAGAATTTCTAGCTGGCTGTCGGCAAGCTCATAAACCGGTAGTGTCTCAGTTTGAAATTGAAGGCGCCGGACTGCTTGCGTCACGTCAGCGAAGCTTTGCCGAATGCGACCTAAGCACATTGGCGTGCAATGAACGTTGATCGGGCCAGGACTCGATTTGCCAAGGGTGGCGTTGTCGGGGAACTGCCTTGGTGGCATAGAGATGCCATGCCTACGTTCCATGGATCTATTGATGCGTTGAAAGACGCACTCGTGCAAGCCGGATGCTCAGGAGAATGGTTAGAAAAGCCGAACAGTTGCTGGCGCTTTGTAGGACCTGACCGAGCAGGACTGAACTGGTCAGTCGGCAAGGGCACCATATGGTTTGACGGTCCCTTGGACGCGAAATTACGACTAGCCGCTTGCGTAGAAGCCGCTTTGGGGTTTGTGGCGCAGCATCCTGCGCGGGTCAGTCAAGACAGGGTAATTTTTGTCGTGCACGGGCACGATGCAAACGCCCGTGATCAGCTTGAGTTAGTGCTCCATAAGCTCGGACTTCAACCCTATGTTCTACAAAATACCGATGGTGGTGGTCTGACAATTATAGAAAGCTTGGAGAGGATGATTGGGAAGAATGCTGCAAGTGCATTTGGGATAGTTCTACTTACGCCTGATGACGTCGGATACTCAAAGCGGGATGGTGAGACTGAGGCAAAGGCACGGGCAAGACAAAACGTAATTTTGGAAATGGGAATGTTATTAGCCTCTCTTACCCGCGATCGAGTCGCCATTCTACAAAAAGGGTTTGTGGAACATCCGTCTGATGTGCACGGTATTATTTATCTTCCGTTTAACGATCATGTAAAAGAAGTGGTTCCAAAACTTGCTTCAAGGCTTCAAGCCGCCGGGATAGCAATAAGCGCAGATAAGGTGTCACACGCCTCAAGCTGATCGAAATATATAACTAGCCTTCGTTCAGCAGTTTTGGTGTTCGGGCCTTATATGGACTCCTTGATTTCGGCGCGGTCGCCTGAGCGTCGATCAGCGCCACCACATCCTCCATGCTCCAAAGCGTAGCAGAGAGGCCAGCGGCCATAGCCGGGGCAACCCGCAATGTCTTGTGTTGGCGAATAAAGTTGTACCAAGTCGTGTAAAGCGCGACCATATGCGCGTGATTCTCAGCCTTCTTGCTAAATGCGTTCGTCAACCGCGTGAACCGACGCATGGACATCCGCATAGTCAGGTTCTGCCGTTCGGCATAGCTGGTGCTGACATGCGCCTTGTCGGGCTTGCCCTCAACCCGCGTCTTGCGAATGCCCGTGCATTCTGCCGGGCTGTAACGCCCTGCCGGGTCGGGTGCGTCGCCATAAAGCTTAATGAGTTGGGCGTAGTCGATATCCGCCCCGAACGCGCCTTCTACGGCGTCCAGATAAGCCTTCAGACCGTCCGTGGTGAGCTGCACCCGATTAGCCAGCCGGCCCGCCACGTCCTGCATGAACTCGTTGGCGTAACCTGCATCGCGACCGCCGATCAGGTAGGAGACGATTAGCTTGCTATCGGCGTCCAACGCGGTCCACGTCCACACGTCGCCAGCCTCTTCTGGTGCGGCCTTGGCTGTGGCGACGTTTTTCTGCTTGGCATAGCAGAACGACCAGATTTCGTCGGCTTGGATGCGCTTGCTGCGGACGTTTCGCACCGTCTCGTCGTGGTGCTTGGCGCAAGCCTTGCCGGCGTCCACCAGCAAGCCCGATACGGTGTTGATCGACACGTCCACCACGCGGGAAATCGATCGCATGGACGATCCCTCGCAGAGCATGGAGAGGATTTGGACGCGCTTGGCGAGAGGCAGTTTGTTCATGCTCCATGTATATGAACTTATGTCCTTACCGTCAAGGATTCAACTCACTATTTAGGCTCCAGTGTGTTCGCTGGGTCAGCGTTAACTTGAGACGCGGACGAGTTAGACAACTTAGTCGTCCTAGCTATCTCTTTCCGTTTAAGCTGAACAAGCGTTTCCACCATGTCTAGGGCTTCTTCTGTGTCTAGGTCGCTTGAAGCGCTAATGCGGACAAAGCCCCCGCCCTCAAAGTCGTAACGGCCAATGGACCTCTCGGCATTCAAGCCTCCAAACGCTTCAGCGGAGAGCGACGAGTGGGAAGCCAGTTGGGCAGCAGTCGGATGATGAGGCAATTGAGACATTTGAGGGGTGCTTCCTGTGTGATCCACAGCCCAAGCATGCCCTTCATTTTCTCGATCCACCATTTCTGATGTTTCTCGATAAGCCGAGATAACCGCCGTTAACGCGGCTGGGGCAAACTGCTTCCGCACAAGATAATTGCGGAGTAAGTCGTCATTAGGATGCTTCTCAGTAAATCGTTCCTTGAGTTCTGCGAACAAGGCGGGAGCATATGCGGCCTCTTTGATCGCCTCAGTTCGCTCTGACGGCGAATGAGGGTGCATGATGCGCATCGCGCGATCACTGACCTTGTTGTCATCGCCGGTTCGTTCAAGCAAACCATACTTGTGTAGAGCAGAGATTGCGGTTGCCGAAGCGCCATTCAGGCCAGTGTAGCCCATAGCCTTCGCTATTACCTCACGGGGGCCGGCATGGTTGTGCAGATTACGATATATCCCACCGATCTTCTCAATTGCTTCAGGAAGACCTAACGCCGGGTAGTTGGGAGAGCGAACACGTTTATCCATGATATTACCCAATTTTTATCTAAAACATCACGTAATATCCTAGCGTCCCGCCGTCAACGAAGAATTACGTCGCTCCCACGTATTCGGCGTAATTAAGCTTGTGATAGCTTGAGAATCACGCCATAAGCGAAAGGCCGCTTCCATGCAGTATCTGCTACACGGAAGCGGCCTTTGTAGACGCCATCGGAGGCGTGGCAGAGTGGCTTATTGCAGTGGTCTTTAAAACCATCCGGGGCCCGCCCTGAGAAGCACCCCCGTGGGTTCGAATCCCACCGCCTCCGCCATCGACAGCGTGTCATTTATATACGTGACACGCTGTTCTTTGGCTATTTCTTAGGCCAACGTGCTGCGGCGGCTTTCTTCGCTATCTCCGCGCGCTTCTCTGGCGTCAAGTTACGAGCACGAGCAGTCCCGCCCAATTTGCCAAGTTGAGCCGCCGCGCTGGCAACGACTTGACGTTCCTCCTCCTCTTCGCCGGTCGCGATCCGCATGACCTTCACAGCCGCACCAATCACGTCGGCGGGGCGGTGCTCTCCTTTGGGGCCTTTGGGCATTAGTATTTCACCAACCAGTTCTCAGACGGGGTATGCCCTTTAGCAACCGCTTGATTGTAATAATCGGTCAAACCGGAAATTGCCCGGTGAAGGGCGTATGCCCAATAATCGGCGAAAGGGAGGCTGGTTCGGTATGCGTCGTTTTGCAGCGGCGTATGAATGACGTGGCTGGTACGAAACTTCGTCCTATCCGATGTTTGGAGTCGACCGAGATCAATTGAGACGTTGGTTTTGAGATCACCTAGCCTGATGGTGTACCAACCTATTTCATCGTCACGCTCAACCACTGTGACCAAGGGATCGCTCAGGGCATCGTCTATGGTGTGCGGCACAATTGGCTCCTGACTTGCTTTCCGCTAAGCATATAGGAGACCAGCCTTAGTTACGAGCGAGGTAGCTAGGCTCGGCTAATTTCAAACTGAGACACTACCCATAAACCACCCTGCGTGCATTTGATGCTGTCGTCGGGTCTGCTACCCAGAAGTGACTTTGAGCAGTCCCGCAGTAGGAAGCGACACAGTGGAGTACGGCAGCCGGAGGAACCTCAACATCGACTCGTCCGATCTGCAATCCATCTTGCTGACTCCATTGCATGTCGTGGCCCTGAATAGCGGAGCGGGTAACGACGCGCCCATTGGCAAACACTCGATAGCCGAGCGTCACATGCTCAGCTCTCAACCCTGAAGCCACTCGCATTGCGAGCTTCCCGGTACTCAGAGCAATCGTGGACGCGCCATCGATGGCCGCGACATTAAACGCAATGATCTCAAGATTTGTTACATCGCGCAATGGGCCGAGTGAATAATCGGAGGCCAGTTCTTGGAGGCTATCGTAGGGAGTGGGAGATGCTTTTAGCTCCCAATCCAGCATGGGTTGAGGCATAAACGGTCGGGCTGAGCCGCCCAAGATCGTCAGAACATCGTAGCGGGACTGAGTCGATTGCCCGGACGGGTGTATCGGATCGTGGGTAGCAAGGAAAGAAG
This sequence comes from uncultured Acetobacteraceae bacterium, assembly GCA_964244305.1. Classification (GTDB taxonomy): domain Bacteria; phylum Pseudomonadota; class Alphaproteobacteria; order Acetobacterales; family Acetobacteraceae; genus CAHJXG01. The sequence goes on along the minus strand of CAXTJW010000046.1, from coordinate 7,266 downwards.
CGCCGTCGTTTGGCTGAAATCTCATCTCTCCGTGCGGGGTGATAATCGTACCCGATACAAACTGCTGCACAAGCGCACTTGCACTAAGGCCGAGTTCCGAAAGCGTGTAGCTGCCCGCTCGGACATGCTGGGACGAGAACTGAACTGCTGTGCCTTGAGGTAGGCCAGTACTTAGAAGTATGACACCTTGCAAAAGAAAAAATTCGTTACCGCTCTTTAAGGCAATATACTTTAAGCTTACCGCCGAATATCCGTCTACTTTATAGGCTATCGACTCGAAGAACCTATCTATGTTCTGCGCGTCACGGACTGTAGGTGCTTCCTGTGTAATCATGTTCCGATCACGCCCACAACCCCGAAATCGCGGCAGAAGTCTTGAACGTCGCACGAGATGCGAGCATCATCATAGATCATGGGCTATTTACCATCAGAATTCTGCATCAGAAAAGGCGAAGCGGTTCAGAGTTCTGGCTTTTATGTAAAATGCTCGACCTGCGGTCGTAACTACGTGTTAGCGGTGACCGCTCACTGAAACGACAAGTATCGCACTGGACGTCGGCTGTGTGCGAAGCGGACAGTCCAGGAGTGCCTAGCCGTTCGCTCCCCAACAACGGTCGCGGTCGATAGCGCGCGCTGCTCTGAATGGACCCCGCCCCGGATCGACCCTGGACTTTGCTGTGCTCCCAGCCATCGCGCTAGGCTTCCGCGCGATTGGCAAGGAACAGGATGGCATGCACGGCAGCAGCAGCGGCGACGGAATCGACCTAAGCAGCGTAACCCGCGAACCCGCACAAATGCTCACCAGCGACGGCATCCGCCTAGACGCCGACATATGGCGCCCCAGCGGCCCCGGCCCATGGCCGGTCCTGCTGATGCGGCAGCCATACGGCCGCGCCATCGCCTCCACAGTCGTCTATGCGCATCCGGCCTGGTACGCAGCGCACGGTTATCTCGTCGTGATCCAGGACGTGCGCGGGCGCGGCACCTCGGAGGGCGAATTCCGGCTCTGCGAGGCGGAGCAGGCGGACGGCAACGAGACCGTGGCCTGGGCCGCAGCACTCCCGGGGTCGTCCGGGCGGGTCGGGATGTATGGCTTCTCCTACCAAGGCATGACGCAGCTGCTTGCCGCCGCCGCTCGGCCGCCGGCGCTGCGGGCCATCGCACCCGCCATGGCGGCGTGGGACGTGCACGACGACTTCGCGACCGAGGGCGGCGCGTTCCGGCTGCAGGCCGGGTTCGGCTGGGGCTGTCAGCTTGCGCTGGAAACCGTGCGGCGGCTGGGCGACGCGACAACGCACCAAGCGATCCACGCCGCGTCCCGGACGCCGCCGCTCGGCACCGCGGTGCCATGCCTGCCGCCAATCGCGGAGGCGCTGGGACGCCATGGCCACTACTTGAGCTGGCTGACGGAGCCGCCGGGCGCGCCGTATTGGTCCCGGGTGTCGCCCGCCGCCGCGCCCGGCGGGATCGACGTGCCGGCACTCCACATTGGCGGCTGGTACGACGCGCTATTGGGCGGAACCCTCGCCTGCCACGCCGCGCTGTCCGCGGCCGGCCGGGCGCAGCAGGCGCTGGTGGTGGGGCCGTGGGTGCACATCCCCTGGAGCCGCCGCGTCGGCGACCGCGACTTCGGCCCGGCCGCCGCCAACGAGATCGACGCGCTGCAGCTCCGCTGGTTCGACTACCACCTCAAGGACGCCGGCACCTGGCCGGACAGCACGGCGCCGGTGTCGTTGTTCGAGCTGGGCGGCGGCTGGCGCAGCTTCCCGGCCTGGCCGG
>CAXTJW010000046.1:0-5387 GCA_964244305.1 uncultured Acetobacteraceae bacterium | reverse complement strand
CCGGTGTCGTTGTTCGAGCTGGGCGGCGGCTGGCGCAGCTTCCCGGCCTGGCCGGTAGGGCCGCCGGAGCGGTGGCAGCTCGCCAGTTCCGGCCGGGCCGGCATGACCGAGACGGACGGCAGCCTCCGCCCCGGCGAGGACGGCGCGGCAGGGCTGGACGTTATCGTCTATGACCCCTGGCGCCCGACACCGTCCGTCGGCGGCCATGCCGGGTATCCGCCGGGTCCGCTGGACCGCACGCACACGGACGCCCGCAGCGACGTGCTCACCTTCACGACGCCGCCGCTCGTCCACGACCTGCATCTCGCCGGCACGGTGCACGCCGCCCTGCGCGCGACGTCCGACGCCGCGAGCTTCGACCTGCACGCCATCCTGTCGGAGGTGCCGGAGGCGGGCGGCGCGTATGAGCTGACCAGCGGATACCGCCGGGTGAACGGTGCCCCGGCGGCGGCGGTCGAGGTTGGGATGCGCGCCATCTGCGCCCGCATCCCCGCCGGCAGCCGCCTGCGCCTGTCCGTCGCCGCCGGCGCCTACCCCGCCTTCCCCGTCAACACCGGCACCGCCCGCCCGCCCGCGGAGGAGCGGGTCATCGACCAGCGGATCATCACGATCATGCTGCATCATGGCGCAGCATCCGGGACGGCGCTGCATTTGCCGGTGGTGGCTCCGCCCGTGGCATAGGATGTGCTTCACTCCCCGGTCCGCCAGCCTCAGCCGCCCGCCAAGGAACCCCTGCCACATGACCGACTGGACGCGCTTCGCCGCCGAGCTCGACGGCATCCCCGTCATCACCGACCCGGCGCTGGTGCGGCAAAAAAGCCGCGACTTCTTCTGGTACAGCCCAATCCTCAAGGCCCAGCTCAACCGCCTGTCCGCCGACATCGTCGTCTGTCCGCGCAACGAGGCCGAGGTCGTCGCTGTCGCCGCGCAGTGCGCCCGCTGGCGGGTGCCGCTCACCGTCCGCGGCGGCGGCACCGGCAACTACGGCCAGGCGGTGCCGCTGCAGGGCGGCGTGGTGCTGGAAACGACCGCGCTCGACGCGATCGTGGCGCTGCAGGACGGCCTGCTGACGGTCGGGCCGGGGCGCAAGCTCGTGGACATCGACGCCGTGACGCGCCCGCAGGGCTGGGAGCTGCGGATGCATCCGTCGACCAAGCGCACCGCCACCATCGGCGGCTTCGTGGCCGGCGGCAGCGGCGGCGCCGGGTCCATCGCCTGGGGCGGGCTGCGCGACGCCGGCAACATCGTGTCGGCCCGGGTCGTGTCGTGCGAAGCCGCGCCGCGCGTCGTCACCCTGACCGGCGACGCGGTGGCGGGCGTAAACCACGCGTATGGCACGACCGGGATCATCACCGAGCTGACGATCGCCATGGCCCCGGCGCAGCCATGGATGGACCTGGTCGCGATCTTCGACAGCTTCGACGCCGCCGCCCGGTTCGGCCTGGCGCTCGGGCAGGCGGACGGCATCGCCAAGAAGCTTGTAACCGCGGTCGCAGCACCACTGCCGGAGTGGTTCCGCGGGCTCGACCTGCCGCCGGGCACGCACGTCGTGCTCGCCATCGTGGCCCGGCACGGGCTGGTGCCATGGGACGACCTGCTGCGCCGGCATGGCGGGCGCGAGGCGTTGCGCGCGCCCTCCGACGACGCCGACGCGGGCCGGACGCCGGTCTATGAATACACCTGGAACCACACGACTCTGCACGCGCTCCGCCACGACAAGACCGTCACATACCTGCAATGCCTGTTCCCGGCGGACCGGCAGCTGGAGCTGGTGGCGGAGATGTGCGCCGCCTACCCGGACGAGCTGATGCAGCATTTGGAGTTCATCCGTGTCGGTGGCCGCGTCACCTGCAGCGGACTGCCGGTCATCCGCTACACCACGGAGGCGCGGCTGGCCGAGATCGTGGCGCACCACGAGGCCCGGGGCATCTCGATCGCCAATCCGCATTACTACACGCTGGAGGACGGCGCCGGCCACAAGCGGGTGGGTGAGGGGCAGCCGGCGCTGAAGGCGGACATGGACCCGCACGCGCTGCTGAACCCCGGCAAGATGCGCAGCTACCAGACGCAGGCGGCCTAGCGTGGCGCGCTGGTGGCGCGACCTCGCCTGGCCAGAGTTCGAGCGTTTGGACCCTGCCGCCACCGTCGCCATCCTGCCGGTCGCGGCGGTGGAGCAGCACGGGCCGCATCTGCCGGTGGGCGTGGACGATTTCATCAACGAGGGTGTTGTCGCCGCGGCGATGCCGCTGATGCCCGACAGCGTGCTGGTGCTGCCCGCGAGCCATATCGGCAAGTCCAACGAGCACCTCGCCTATCCCGGCACATTGACGCTCAGCGCCGAAACGCTGATCCGGGTGTGGACCGAGATCGGCGAGTGCGTCGCGCGCGCCGGCGTGCGGAAGTTCCTGATGCTCAACAGCCATGGCGGGCAGCCGCAGGTCATGGACATCGTGGCGCGGGATCTGCGGGTGCGGCTGGGGATGTTCGCGGTGGCGGCCAACATGTCCGGGCTGCACGGCGAAAGCGGGCTGTTCAGCGCGCAGGAAGGGCGGCACGGCATTCATGCGGGCGCGGCCGAGACCTCCGAGATCATGCATTTGCGGCCCGGCCTGGTGCAGGCGGCGGCACGTGCGGACTTCGCGCCGCGCACGATCGGGATCGAGCAGGAATACCGGTTCCTCCGCGCCGAGGGCTCGGGCGTGGGCTTCGGCTGGCAGGCACAGGACCTGCATCCCTCCGGCGCCTGCGGGGACGCCACGGACGCGGACGCGGAGCGGGGGCGGCGCATGACGCTGTCCAAGGCACAGGGCGCCGCGGCGCTGGTTGCCGAGATGATGCGCTATCCCCTCGACAGCATCGCCGGCCGCTCGCCGCTTTAGCCGCCGGGGACCACGCCTCGTCGGGCCAATCTCCGACTAGGGCTGGGCCTCGTCGCACCACCAGGGCCTGCTCGCGGTCAAGCAGGCCTGCCCACAGGCGGCGGCGCAGGCCGGAACGGCGCTGACCGACAACGGCTGCGATGCGCTCTTCGGCGTGATGGACGAGGCCGCCTATCTGCAGGTGGCGGAAAAGCGCGGCGTGCCGGCGGTGATATGGAACACCGACGTGAGCCGCTACGGCCCGAAGTTCTACATCAGCTCCATCGTCGTGGACTGGAACAAATACTATGTCGGCCAGGTGAAGGCGCGCCTCGATGGCAACTGGATGCCGGGCCAGCAAACCCTGCTCGACATGGGCGAGGGCGTGGACCGCGATGCCTGGGGCGAAAGCGTTCCCGGCCGAATCCGGGCGCAGGCGGACGCCATCCGGACAAAGATGCTGGCCGGCTACACACCGTTCGCTGGCGAGATCAAGGACGCCGGCGGCGCTGGGCGTGCCTTATTTCCGCGATGAACGTTGAGAGGTAATTATGGACGGTATCCCTGTCATCGACGTGTCCGGCCTGCGCGCGCCGGAACCCGGGCCGCGCCGGGCTGTCGCAGCCGCGCTGGGCCATGCCTGCCGCGAGGTCGGGTTCTTCTACGTCACCGGCCACGGCATCCCGGCCGCCTTGCAGCGCGACGTGTTCGCCGCCGCCGCCCGGCTGTTCGCGCTGCCGGACGCGGAGAAGGAGCGGGTATCGGTCAAGCTTTCGCCGCATAACCGCGGCTATGTCGGCTTCGGCACCGAGCGGCTGGACGAGACGGCTGCGCCCGACCAGAAAGAAGCGTTCAACGTCGGCCTGGACCTGCCGCCGGACGATCCCGACGTGTTGGCGGGCGCGCCGTTCCGCGGGGCGAACCTATGGCCGCCGGTGCCTGGCCTGCGGGAGACGCTGCTGGCCTACTTTGAGGCGTGCGAGCGGCTGCAGGATAACATCCACCGCGGCTTCTCGCTCGACCTCGGGCTAGGCGAGGATTTTTTCGCGGACAAGCTCGCCCGCTCGGCCTCGACGCTGCGGCTGCTGCACTATCCCGCCGGGCCGGAGGCGGGCGCGGGCGAACTGGGCGCCGGCGAGCATACCGACTACGGCAACCTCACCATCCTGGCGACGGACGGCGTTGCCGGCCTGCAGGTGCGGCGGCGCGACGGCGCGTGGCTGGACGCCCCGCATATCGAGGGCGCGTTCGTCTGCAACATCGCCGACTGCCTCATGCGCTGGACCAACGACGTGTATGTGTCCACCGCGCACCGCGTGCTGCGCCCGGCCGCGGAGCGCTACTCGGTCGCGTTCTTCGGCGACGCCAATCCGGACGCACTGGTGGAGGCGCTGCCCACCTGCCTCGCCCCCGGCGCTAGCCCGCGCTACGCGCCGATCACCGCCGGCGCCTACCTCACGCAGCGGCTGACGGCGACGTACGACCATCTGAAAACGCCGGCATGAGCCTTTTTGAGGACGTCACCGCCGGGCGGACCTGACCGCGGGGGCTTAGAACACCCGGGCAAGGAAATCCTTCGTGCGGCGCTCCTGCGGGGCGCTCAGCACGGCCCGGGGCGGACCGCGCTCGACGATCATGCCGGCATCCATGAAAGCCAGCTCGTCGCCGACCTCGCGGGCGAAGGCGAGCTCGTGCGTCACCACGATCATCGTCATGCCGGACCGCGCCAGGTCCTGCATGACGGCCAGCACCTCTCCCACCAGCTCCGGATCGAGCGCCGAGGTCGGCTCGTCGAACAGCATGAGCTGCGGGTCCATCGCCAGGGCCCGCGCGATCGCCACCCGCTGCTGCTCGCCGCCCGAGAGCTGGGCCGGGAACATCATGTGTTTCGCTGCCAGCCCGACGCGGTCGAGCAGCGCCATCGCCCGCTCGCGCGCCTGGGCCGGGCGGATGCGCCGCACCTGGATCGGCGCCTCGACGATGTTCTGCAGCGCGGTCATGTGCGGGAACAAATTGAATTGCTGGAACACCATGCCGACCTTCTGCCGCATGGCTGCGATCTGCCGCTCCGGCAATTCATGCAAGACGCCGTTCCGCTCGCGGTAGCCGACCAGCTCGCCCGCCACCCATATCCGCCCGGCGTCTATCCGCTCGAGGTGGTTGATGCACGACAGCAAGGTGCTCTTGCCGGAGCCCGACGGCCCGATGACGCACATGACGCTGCCCGCCGCGACGTCGAGGTCGATGCCGCGCAGCACGTCCCGGCCGCCATACCGCTTCGACAGGCCCCTGATCCGCACCATCTCCGTCATCGCTGCCGGTAGCGGCGCTCGAGGAACTGCTGCCCGATCGACAGCACCGAGACGATGATCAAGTACCAGAGCGACGCGACGATCAGCAGCGGGATGGTCTCGTAGGTGCGGGCGTAGATGAGCTGGGCGGTATACAGCAGTTCCGCCAGCGCGATGACGCTTACCAGCGACGTGTTCTTGACCATCGAGATGACCTCGTTGCCGACCGGCGGGATGA
>CAXTJW010000045.1:0-16310 GCA_964244305.1 uncultured Acetobacteraceae bacterium | reverse complement strand
CCAGCGGCGACGCCGCTCAACCCCGGTGATGATCTCCATCCCCAACCGCCTCCGATCTTAACAGCACTCATACGAGCACCCGTAAGATCACCAGGCCGGGTCAGATATGCCAGGCGCTACTCACCGGATGGATACCCATGACAGGGGCCAGCCGGTGACGGACCGGGAAGCCGCACCGAAGGATGGGCCGCGCGGCGTCGCGCCTTTCATGCCCGAGCCGCTTACGGCTGCCTGCGGCTATGGCCTGCCAGCCACGCCCGGACATGCTCCACCCGCCAGATGAGCAGGGTTTTGGTCTTCTGATCCCAGCGCCGCACTAGTCCTGTCACCACGGCATCCTGAGGTGTCCACGCACGGCCCTGGGCGGTAGTCTCCAGATAGCGCGTGTTCCACGCCAGTGAGCCGCTGAACCCCTTGGCATCCTCGACGGCCATGCTTGCCTTGGCTTGCTCGCTGGCGCTGGTTGCGAAGTGCGCCGCACCCGGCACCCACAACATCTCGAACACCTCCGCATCGCCGCTGCCGAGCTTCTGTTGAGACAGGTATGCTGAACCGTACGCTTCGTGCTGGCCAAAGCCGTAGCGGCTATTCTCGCCTGCGAATCCCATAAAGAAGAGTAGCTCTTCGGGCACGGCGAGGTGGTGCCGGGCGGCGAACCGGCAGAAGGGCACGGCTGCTGCATGGTGGGTGTCAGCCACCCACACGCTGGGCGATAGCTCGTGGTAAGCGATGTCTGCTGCCGGGTTCGCGTCCGAGATCCAAGGTCCTGGGAGGCCGAATACGTTGCCCGTTGTGGATTCCCAGAAGCGGAGTCCGAGCGCGGCCTCGCGGGACACGTGCTCGCAGGTGAGCAGAGTTCGTCCGCTAGGTAGGGCCACATAGGTGCCGGTCCCCACTGTTCTGACCGTTGCATCGTGCTCTCTGCTCAACGGGGTGACGAATGGACGCACGTAGTTGAGCATGGCAGTGCTCAAGCGGTCGTTGATCGCATCCCACTGCTTGCGAGTCATCGGCATGACGCTGCTCCGCCCTCCTCCATGCACCTGCCCAGTAGAGCCCTCAAGCAAGGGGTGCCATCGTGCGCTGTTCCTGCTATAGCCAAGCGGCCATCAATGCCCCCGATTTGCTGCGATGGAAAATCCACTAAACACCAGCTACGCACGGGGCTCGACCCGTCAAGACGTCGTAACCGCAGTCAGCGCCGGAGATTCACCTCCGGGGAGCGGGCAGCTCTCGATCCGACAGCGCGAAGCTCTATCTGGCCGTAGTGCTCTGCAGGCAGCAGAACTTCTAAATACTAAGCTAAACATAGCGGCTTCCGCTCATCAGCGGCTGAGCGGTCGCTCATAGGTCTGAGCTAACCGTAACCAGTGAGATTGACGTTGTAGCTGACCGTACCACCTCACGGCGCGTGGCAATCCAGGACGACAGGCTCGATCGTAAAGCCGGCCGGGATGCGGGACGCTTGGAGTGCGAACTCTTTCCTAGCTTCCTCCATTGTAAACCGCGGTACTTTGCGCTTCCGATAGTCGGTGTCATCCCACTTCGCCGCGTCAAACCAGCCGACGAGGTATATTCCGAGCGGTGCCTGCAGGCACCGCATGTAATCCGCGAAAAGCTGAGTCTCCAAGGCAGTCATCAACGCGTCGTTCCAGCATCCTTTTGTCTCGATGACGGCGATGATGGAGTCCAGCGCCTCACCGTCCTCGCCCCTGCGCACCGCGTTGATGAGGATATCCGTTCGTTTCCCAATTGGCGCACCAGGTACCCTGCCAACTTCGACCTCGCGGTTGGCGAAGATTCCTCTCGAGACCAACTCCCGCTGCAGGTAAACACGAACCTGGTCGGACAGACCATCTTCGTCGATCGGACGAAACGTCTTGTCGCCCTGCCGGTCCCACAATGCCCGCACCGGGTTCTGCGCGCCGTGCAGTTCGGCTTGCCATTGTGCGAGGAGCTTAAGCAAAGCCTCGCGCAGGTCGCTAGGGGAGGTGACCAGACCAGCGTTGCGCTTGTCCGTCGTGGCGAATACCTCCTTCACCGACAATGGGGACCATGTTCTGATCCGCATGGCCCGATCGGCGACGCTCACCTCGTATTGCAGCCATGAATGGTCAGGCCAGGCGATGACGAGGCGCCGCAACTCCACCACGGCGGCGATTGTGCCAAGGTTAGCCAGGTCGCGCGGCAAGCCGTCCCGGAGATGGCCGACGGCATCGAATTGCGAGACCAGCCCTGAAACTGTCGGAAGGTCATCTGCCCGCGGGAACAGGCGCGACAGCAGCGAGTAGAGCACCGCCAGGTCTTGTTCGCCCAGGCCGGCGTAAAAAGGCTTGCCGAAGAGGGAAGGCGAGGCAACCCTCAGCAGCGTTATGCGCGCGAACTCGTCGTCCGAGATGAAGGCAGGGCGCAGCGCGGGCCAGGCACGAAGCGGCATATGTGTCAGAAGTGCGCCTGCCGCGAGCCCGCGCAGTCCGGCTGGTGAAGCAGAGTCCGTAGCCCACGCGACTGCGTGGTTGTAGGCGGGCGCGTAGTCGGATTCGAGCAGCTTATCGAGGATCGGAGCCGTCTCCCCCGGGGCGTTGCCCGGGTCAGCCATCTCGGAGAGGAGCGCGTGCTTAAGGGCATCGCTGCGCCAGCAGCTCCAGACGTCATGCAGGATCGAGAAATGTGCGACCCGTGCCGGCGACTCTCCCGCCGCGACGGCCCGAAACCTTTCCTTCTCGGCGCGGATGAGCGCGATGACCGTTTCGATAAAGGATACGCTGGCGTTCGTCAGGGCGTCCTGGACCAGTTGGGCCAGTGCGGCCGAGTCCGGAACGACGGCGCGTTTCGGAAAGCCGACGATGACGGGGGTCCACTTGCGCCATGTAGGGACGGCGATCTGGCGATACCGCTCCGGCGCCTCCTGCATCAACAGGATGAATGCACGGAACCCGGCAAGGTCTTTCCGCGACAGGGCCATGGGTTCCTGGCCAAGCCAGCTCGCCACCGTCGTCTCAGCCTCAGCAATGTAGCGTTCACCAGCCTCAATGATCCTCTGGCGCAGCGCGGAGTCGGCCTGTGCCCAGCCGGGCATAGCCGTAATGAAATACTCAAGGTCGTTGTCGAAAAACCGGCTTTCCGGCGTCAGTGCAAGGTAAAGGTTTAGGTGCCACCATGCGTCGAGGTCTCCTGCCTCAGCCCGGTCCAGCGCCTCCGTGACCTTCCGTTCAGGCTCAAGCGCCACGGGCGGCCGCTTGTCTCGTTGGACGGCGTGAAGCTGGTCGCGCCAGGCTCGCTGTTGCACGGCCTCCGCAGAGTCCAGCATGACTCCGTCAAACACCCATGCGTAGCGAGTTCGAAGCGCCGGCCAGTGTTGCGCGGCCACATAAAGCGCCTCAAAATGGACCTCGATGTTTGGATCGCAGATCGCGACTATCAGTTCGAGGATGGCTTCTGGAACGATAGCATTCGCAAGGGCCAGGCCTCCGGGACAGGTCGTCAGGAGCCAGGGGAGGTCATCAGCGACAAGCAGCCCGGCACGGTGGTAGTCGTATGCACAAAGCGGGTCGAGGGGTATGGCGCACGCCGCCAGCAGGAACTTTCGACGCCGGTCCGCGTCGGAGCCGAGTTCGGCCGTAAAAGCGGCGCGAGCCTTGTTATCGGTCCCGCGCCAGAGCGTTCCATACTCGCGGAGGCGTAACCCGACGTGGTTGAGGAACGGTTGGGTCAGCTCCGGGCGTTCGAACACGTTCCAGGCCCTAACCATGATGGCGTCGGCCAGCGACTTCTCGCGGTAGCCCTCATCGTGGCCAACCTTTCCCAGCAACGCGCTCGCCCAGGCGAGGGCCGGGCCCAGGTGCTCTGGCGCGAGCGTTTGCGGCAGTTCGGTCGTAAACAGCGCATACGCACCGAAGTAGCTGTCGTTGCTCGGCGTGAGCAAGGGGAACAGGTCCGCGGCGCTGAGGTGGTCTGGCCAAAGAACACCGAGAGCGTTGCCCTTGATGTCCTGGCGAGGGTCCGGGCCCGCCTCGCCTCGTGCCAATGCTACAAGCTTCGCTGGCACGGATGCGTCGCCGCAGCGCTTGAGGGCGGACACAGCCACGGAGCGCACGTCGGGGTCTGCGCCCGTATCGAGCGCGACTTCCAGAAGCTCAGGCTGCAGTTCCACCAGATCGCAACGCTCGGCGATGAAGATGGCAGTTCGTCTGGCCGCCGCGCCATGCCTGGCTTCGGTGATGAACGGACCGAGCTGGGCGGCAAGACCAGGATGCTTAAGCCTGCCGAATGTTTCGGACAACCCGAGATGTTCGCCGTGGAACCGCTCGTCCTGGAAGGACTGAAGGAGCGAGTCCGTCAATGCGGCAAGGTCCGCGGCGCTCCAGGCTGAAAGATCGCCGCGGATAAGGGTCAACGGCTCTCCTGCAATAAGGCCTCCTCGTACCTCAGCGTTCAGCGATGCGGCCCAGGCGGCGACGAAGGAGAGCTGCGGGACCAATCCGCCGGCCGGATGGCGAAGGGCTTTCAGGATCGTCCCCGGCTCCACGTCCCGGTCGGACAGGTATAGGGCAGCCAGGTATTCGGCATAGCTCTGGTGCGCCCACCCGAGGCGGCCGTCACCGCGCGAACTGAACAGGCCCGTGTCCAGCACCTCGCGAACGCCAGCGTCGGTCACCTCAAACGAACCAAACGGTCCGCTTTCGTGGACGCCTGCCAACTCGGACGGCAGCAGATCCGTCAGCGGCCGCTCAGCCTCCCGCCCCGTCCAGATCGCGTACTTGTTGGCCAGCAACGTGGCTGCCGCGATGCGGCCGGCGATCCGCAGGCGTCGTTCTGCGCTCAGCGAGCCCTGCCGTCCCGCTTCCCTGCGGCTGTCGCTCGGCTCCTCGCACAGGGCGAGACATCCCTGCCTGAACAGTTCGCCGCTGCTCCTCGGCAGCCGGCCTTCCAGCTGATGGATCCTCAGCAGCAAGCGCAAGGTCAGCGGCTTTATCGCAAACGGCACCACTCCGGCGGAGAGCACGGCTTGCAGGAATTCAGCAGGCTGCACGCCTTCGGACTGCGCTATGGCAAAGACGTCCTGGCGGCGGAGCGGCGCCAGTTCGTAGGTGGCGAAGTCCTCCGGGCCCCATGCCTTTGCAAGGGCGCTGCCCAGCACGGTAACGGGCCAGACCGCCGTCCGGCAAGCAATCCGGATCGATAAGCGGTCGGTTGGCATGGCCGGAAGCTCGCTGGCAAGCAGGTTCGCAATCGTGTCGATCCGAAGGAGGGCCTCGTCCAGGCTGTCGAGATGCAGGAACAATCGGTGCCGTCCGCTCCGCCATTCGATGAAGGATGGACTTTCAAAGATCTTGCGGTGCAGCAGGACATCGCTGCTGAACGCCCGAAGGTCGATATGGATGGAGGCATGGCCCGAGGCTGCGGTGTGGGACGCAATGCGGTCCGCCTCGGCCTTCAGCGCCGTTGTCTTCCCCATCCCCGGCTCGCCGAGAAGCGCTAGCGCCGGCTTGAGCTCGAGAGACTCGAGTGACACGGGAACTCGGGGGCGGTCGGCCTGGCTGGTAGGATCGCGTAGAAAGCCGACGTCAGACAGGTCGAGCACGTCCGTCTGCAAGGCCCAGAAACGCGAACAGTCGAGACCTCTGGAGAGCCTGCCCACAGCTTCCACGCTGACCAGTGGACGATCGTCAGGACGCGACGTCATGGCCGCGCCGGGTTCCGGACTGGGGAGGTGCTCGGCTTCGGACGCACCGGCTCGACCGCCTCGATCATGCCATCCGAGCAGCAGGTGAGGCTGTTCCTCATGGCCCGCTTCAGACATCCGACGTTCTCAGCCGCAAGCTGCATTGCGAGCCTCATTTGGCAAATCACCACCAAGTGGCCGAGCATCAGATGTCACGCATGGGGAACGGGCAGGCTGGTGTCGAACATGGCACCATACCTGGCCATCATCGCGTCCAAGTCAGCCGGGTGATCCTGGAACAATGTTACGGCGCCTGGCTTCAAGTCTGCCATCCGAACCCGATCGAACAGTGCGTGGCAGAGCTCGCCGTTGTCGTGCCGAGACCGATATGTCACGCCATCCAGGCCGGGCACCTCCTCGAACGCGGCGAGGGCGATCCTGCGAGGCTCGCGGTAGTCGTCGGTCGCGCTCACGCGCGCGTCCGTCCTGTGCCAGAACAGTCCCTCATCATACAGCTTCATCAGTGCCAACGGCCGCAACACCGAGAGGACCGTCCACGCTCGCTGGTTCACGTAGGCCCGGCTGACGATCTGGTCGGCGGACTTGCCATGCAGGATGGTTTCCACGAATGCACCATCGAGCGCCGACGCGGCATACAAAGTGCGGTATTCCTGGCCGGGGGCGTCGAAGCGGTAGGCTGGCGGCAGGCCAGGCTTTGGCCCGAACCAAATCGCACTCTGGTTTCGGTGATGTATGCGGACGATCTCGGTGCCAGCTTCCAGGATCTCGGTCTTGACCCCCTTCGGGAATGTCGCAGTGGGCGCTGTGGGGCCGGACGGGGCGACGAGCGGCAAGGGTCACCCCTCGTCGCAGTGCAGATGCGCCCTGGCCGCCGCAATGACCGGCTTGATCTCCCCCTGGCGCAACGACTCGATCGGAGCCTTTCCCATGTTGGGATCGGGATCAACGAGGAACTGGAGTGCCATCCAGGGTCCCGCCTCCGCCAACTTGAAGAGTTTCACTACATCGCCGATCCCACCCAGGATGGCCGGTCGATCGTCCCTAGTTGCGATCTGCAGGCTTGGCACGACGATCTCGTCGTCAACCATCATGCCGAGGGCAGTGCCGGCGGAGATCCGCTTGTGCAACGCTTGCCTGGAAACGCCCAGGCACTTGGCAGCCTCCGTCAGCGTCAGCGCACCACCGGCACGGTCCAGGAGCGCATCCCTGACTGCTGGGAAGTCGGCATAGGCGGACATCTCGGTTGTCGCTCCCGCACCACTTGCCGGTTCGAGGGACGTCAGGCTGTCAGCCAGGGTCGCCGCCGCCTCGAACTGACGGCATACGAGCTCCATGTGCATTGCCAATTCCGCGTACGCACGCTTTCTGTCACGATTTGCGAGCACCAGTAGGGGCGGACCTGCTGGGGTAAGCTCCAGAAGCATCTTGAACGCCTCGAGTTCGGCCTGCACGCCCGGACCTTGCACGGGATGCCTTGCGAAGACGACGACCAAGTCCTGCAATCGGCTTGCCGATGTGCTCACGAGCGAGCGGTGCCAGCCATAACCTCCTCGATTTGGCGTCACGTTAGGCGAAACGTGACGTGCGAGCGCCTTGACCGGTGCGCTGCGTGGCTTCTCGCCGGAATGCGCGGCCACCAGAAACGCCGCGGCACCCTCGACTTGGCGGACGAACCGCGTAATTGCAGCAGCGGGCAGGTCGGAAGCGGCCCATACCTCTAGCGTGTCTTCCATGACTGCCCTGATTTTCGATTCTAAGTTGATAGTGGGGTTGACGGCAATCACTATCAACCCGCCACGTCGCTTGCTGAGCGGCCCTGGCCGGAACCACCGTCGCTGGAACAAGGACGGGGTAGGACGGCTCGCTCCTAGTAGCAGGGCGAGAAGCGCCTCCAGTCCGTGCACCGCGGCACCGACGGACCAGGGCCGGAATTGGCAGTGGTTTAAGTCAGCGCGCCCTATCCAGCGCTTCCTTCCGGCCCACAGCCAGATCCACAACTCCTTCCAACTCCGCCGCCACTGCCTGACCGCCGATCAGCACCGTACCGACTGGGATGCCGCCTTTCGCACCTGGCGCGAGGTTGCCAGTGTTATATCAGCCGCGTAGGGCCTAAAGCCGCCGCAAGGCTGTAGTGTCATCGCACCCGCCAATCTGACAATTGCGGCAGCAGGGTTGCTATCCAAGTCCCCGTTCGATTTCTCTCATTTGTTGGCGAACTTGCGGGTAAGAAGCGTGGTTTAGCGTTCAGCGTCAACAGAGTAGGCTAGCGCTTGGCCTTTTGCTACAAAGGCCCAACCGGCGCCAAAGTGGCCGCAAGATGCAGCCCGTCATTGTCTACTACTGTGTCTCCACCGAACGCCAGGGACAGTCCGGGCTCGGACTGGATGCCGAGCGGGAGCGCTACGCTGTTTTCACCGCCCAGAACGGCATGGAGCTGGTCGAGGCGTTTACCTGTAGCGGCGCGCAATGATGTACGGCCTGACGCGCAATTAAGGATGGTTTCCGGGGCACATTGACTGAGACTGAGGCAGGCGTCTGACGCAGGCTGTTGGAGAACGAGCGCACAATCCTTGAGACGGACGCGAGATCATGCAGACTGGCGCACGGTCGGTGAGACAGACGAGGCTGGCGTCACGGCCAGGAGCTTCCCAGCCATGGGCCAGCACGAGCGGCCCAGGTCCATGTTGCAACCAAATGGCTGCCCTCGGCCCTTCGAAGCTGTGTAAATCGTCTGTCACGGCAAGCTAGAAGGTTCAGCGGGGTCAGCTGGGGAACCGCTAGATAGGCCACAATGGAGACACCGCCTTGCGAGTGGGTTACTCCAGGTCCAGGAGACCCCAAAAAGGTTGCCGCACCGGGGACAACGAAACACGCTCAGCCAGACTGCTGCGACCCCGATCAGCCCCATCCAAATCAGCGCTGTGACCAAGGCAATGCTTTCGGTGTTCCCAGCGCTCAGAGCGATCGTAGACACGCCGGGTAGGTAGCCGAGGAACAGAACAACCACGATACGCCGACGCAGCCTCAAGCTGCGCCAAGCCTGCTTGTATGCCAGCGCGCTGCTCACGGCTGCTTGCGCCTCGTCGCCGCCTGGTCACCCAGTCCGGGCCGCTCCTGCTCACACGACGGATGCGAGACAGTGCGGCACGGCGCATGATGATCGAGAGGGATCACGTCGGCAGCCCGGCCGCGCGCATCTGGTCCAGGAGTTCCTGCGAGCGGCCAGGGTCCAGGTCGCCGCGGAGCAGCTGGCGGATCTCGGCCGGCTTGGCGTCGAACTGCTCGACGAGGCTGCGCACATCGTATCCGTTGCGGGTCAGCTGCGGCTCTAAGTCGTCGAGCTGGCGCGACAGCACTGCCCCGATGACGCCGGCATCGATGGGCTTGGCCCCGATCTCAAAGCCGGCCTCGAACGCGCGCACGAGGTGCTGGCCGATCTGCAGCGGCGTCTTGAGCTTGGCGGCAAGCAGCGTCGCCGCCTCGTCGGTCAATACGTCGTCGGGCGCCACGCCCTCGTCGAGCGACGCCTTCAGCACCCAGTCGATGTAGTCGCGCTGGCGGTCCCTCAGGCCGCCGAACTCGAACACCGTGGTGCGGTCGCCGATCTCCTCCATCTTCGGCCGGCGCAGGTCGTTCTTGAGCTTGGGGTGGCCGACCAGCACGATGGACAGCTGGCCGCCGCCCTCGGCGACGAGCTCGATCAGGCGCTTGAGCGCGGTGAGCGTCTTGGGGTGGAGGTCGTGGGCGTCATCGATGAATAGCGCGACCGGCTTCTTCGCCCGCCGGAACAGCTCCTGCAGGTCGCGCTCGCGTCGCTCCGACTGACTTGAGATACTGACGGACTTCTCCGGCGTGAAGTCATAGAACAGGGCCGCGAGCAGCAACGGCACGGTGATCTTCGTCTTGTCCACCGACAGCGAGCGCGACACGATGACCCGGCCTTCACGCTCCAAGTCCGCGCGCAGTCGGCGCGACAGGATGGTCTTGCCCGATCCGATGACCGCCGTCAGCGCGATCAGGCGCCCGCCGGTGATCGCGGCCCGGATGTCGCGCGACACCTGGGCGTGGTGCTCGGTCTCGAAGAACCCGGCATCCACCGGCGGGCGGACCAGGCCGTAGTGCCGCATGACCTCGGTCAGCATCAGCCGGTCCCCTTCCTGCGGCCCAGCGGGAACCGCTCGCGCACGGCGGCAAGGATCTCCGGCCGCGCCAGCGTCCGGGCCAGCAGCGCGTCGATGAAGGCCCGGTCGTCGTCCGACAGCTTGGCCAACGGCAGCCGAATCTCGTCGGCGATCGCGCGCCGGGCGGCGATCGGATTGGCAAAGCCGAGTTCACGGAACGGGTCAGGGTCACGGAACGGGCGCACCGGCACCTTGGCGACCCCCGTGTTCGGGGTGGCGCCGACCATGACAACACCATCCTCGCCCGACAGCGCGGCACGCGGCAGGGAGAGCTTGCCGGCGAGTATCCCGACCTGGTCGGCACGGACCTCGCGCCGGGACTTCCGGTGCTTGCGGTAGCGGTGCAGTGGGACCGGCCCGCCCACAGGCAGGAACGGCCCGTAGCGCTCCTCGCCGTGCTCGGCCCAGAGCTCCTGGTCGAACAGGCCCCACCAGAGCACGACCGTCTCGCCGGCGAGCTCGGCATCCAACTCGTAGGCCACGCCGGCGACCGTCACGCGGCAATCGATGCCAACCAGGCGCCGCTCGGGCTCGCGGGCAAAGGCGCAGAACCGTTCCCACGCACACATCTGCTGCACGCCGGCCGCCGGCAGGTGCGCCAGCCAGTCGTCGATACGCGAGTGCGGCTCGGACCGGTGGTCGCGCCCGTTGCAGCCGGTGATGAACCGGGCGAGCCACTGGTTCGCCTCTGTCTCGGTCTGAGGCTGGTGGAAGTGGTAGAGGGTTTCGTGCGCGTCTTTGACCGTCCGGAATGGGCGCTCGACCTTGCCCTTAGAGCGCGCCGTGGTGCGCCGCCCGTCGGACCTGGCCGGCATGTGCGTCATCACCTCGGCGCCGAGGCTCTCCATCACCCGCCTGAACACCGCCGACTTCGCCACTGGCCCGTTGTCGAGATAGATCATAGCTGGGATACCCTGGAACGGATCGGCCTCGCCGTCCGCCGCGGCCAGTTTCGGCGACATAGCGTTGAACAGGAATCGCAGCGCCGCCTCGACATCCTCGCCATAGACGCAGCGATACTCCTGGTAGGCGACGCCTGACCGGTCATCGACCACGGAGAACAGCATCAGGGTAGGCGCGCCGGCCCGGTCCGGGTCGAGCCAGGGCGGCACCTTGAGGTGCTTCAGGTCCGACGGGCTCATGTCAAAGTGCCACAGCGCATTCGACCGCTCGGCCTGGAAGCGGACGGCAGGCGGTTGCCGGGTCATGCGTTCCTGGTCGTAGCCGAGGCGTTTGAGGTGGCGGTTGAGGGTGGACGCGGTCAGCCGGCCCGGCGCGAGCCTCTGGAAGCCGTCTGGCGTGTCCACGCCGTGCTCGACCAGCAGCTGCAGTGTCCGCACCGTCGAAAGGTGACGGCCCTTCTTGTTGGTGGTCCTGAGCTTCATGGCGGCGGCGATCTCGCACCAGCGCTCGATCTCTGGCGCCGGCATGGACCGCGGGCGGCCCCGGTCCTCGCGGTGTGCGTCCCTGGGGCGGCGGTCGCCGCGCAGCAGGCGGTACAGCGTGGCGCGGCTGACGGCGTAGAGCTGGGACGTTGATGCCATCAGCGTCTTGCGCTCGGGATGCCGCGCCGGCAGCGCCGCGAGGCGGCGGTGGAGGGTCGCAAGCGCCTCGGCCGGCACGGCGACCCCCTTTGGCATCAGGTGCTAGCGGCTTCAATGGGACGGGCAGGTGTGGGCCGAGTCCGCGCCCTGGCCGCCGTGCCGGGCCGGTGAATGCCGTCGAGCACCGCCTGGCCGGCTGCCTTCGGCGTCCCGTCACCGTTGACGTAGGCATACAGCGTGGTGGTGGTCAGGCCGAGCCGGGCAGCCACCTCGGCCGCGACCGCTTTGCGGTCCGCCATGGCCGCCATCGCCATCGTCAGGGCGGCGCGGTCCATCTTGCGTGGCCGGCCCCCCATGCGCCCGCGCGCTCGGGCCGCGGCGAGGCCAGCGTTGGTGCGTTCGGCGATCAGCTCGCGCTCGAACTCGGCGAAAGCGGCGAAGATGCCGAACGCTAGGCGCCCATTGGCCGTCGTTGTGTCGATCTGCGCGCCGGCGCCGGCCAGCACCTTCAGGCCGACGCCCCGCGTGCGCAGGTCCTCGACCGTGTTGACCAGGTGGCGCAGGTCGCGGCCGAGCCGGTCGAGCTTCCACAACACCAGCGTGTTGCCGGGCTGGATGGCCTTGAGGCACGCCGCCAGGCCGGGCCGGTCGTCGCGGCGGCCGGAGGCCAGGTCTTCGTAGATGCGGGTAGGTTCGACGCCGACGGCCAACATCGCGTCCCGCTGTGGCGCGAGCGTTTGGGTGCCGTCCGACTTGGATACGCGGACATAGCCGATCAGCATGGACGCACCGTCAGGAAAGATGCGGCGCAGCCTGCAAGCTGGCGATCATTTTCGCAACGGGTTTTCGTGTGACATTTGGCTGGTGCGAGCCTGCTTGGCGCAGTCACAAGGAAACCGCTCGTTTTTCTTGCGAACCGAGGAGGCTAAAGGATCAGATGCTTGCCTTAACCGTAGAGGCGATGGCAGTCTCGATGGATGCAGAACGTCCTTCACCGCCTTGCCCTGGCATGGCGCCGCTCCATCTAGGAGCGGTCTGAGGGAAGTTGTCACCGGCGGCTTCCACCAAGGAAGTCAAACATGGCTCAGGTCAAAATCTTCGGTCTCCGATCGTCTTTGGATGAAGTTCGCACCGGTCTATCCGCGGCGATCCACTCTGCCGTCATGGAAGCCTTCTCCTATCCAGCAGAGAAAAAATTTCATCGGCTCATAGCAATCGACCCGGCCGATTTTATTTACCCGTCGGATCGCTCCAATAAATATACCATCATCGAGTTCAGTATCTTCGAAGGACGCTCGATTGCGGCCAAGAAATTGCTCATAAAGCGGTTATACGAGTTCATTCCCCAGCAGACAGGCATCCTTCCCCAGGACATCGAGATCACGATCTTTGAAACGCCTCGTCATGCTTGGGGAATACGAGGTTTGCCCGGTGACGAGGTTGGCTTGACCTACAAGGTCGAGGTCTGACGTTGGGCACGTGCCGCCGGGCTGCCGACGTGAGTCTCAACTACTGCGCGTCGAACGCCCGCGGTTTCGCGTCCGTCTCACCGATCGTGCGTTCGTTCTCAAAGAACGGTTCTTGGCCACTTTCGATGATCAGGCTGCGAGCAAAAACCTTCGTTCGAGCAGGTCGAGGCTGGCCCGGCCAAACATCTGGCGCTTGAGGGTCTTCAAACGGTTGACCTGTCCCTCGACGGGTCCGTTGCTCCAGGCCATCGTCAGGGCGGCGCGCACGGCGTCATAGTCGGCCGACAAGCGCTTGGCGAAGCGCTGCAGCTGCTGGACGGCGCCGTCGGCTGCACGTTTCAGCCAAGGGTCGAGGCGGTCGGGAGCACGGTCGCGCACCAGGGCCGTGAACGCTTCGGCAAGCCCGACTGCCACGTCCAGGTCAGGCGCTTGCTGCCGCAGGCCGGCCAGCACCGCCTGGTCTTCCTCGCTTCGCTTCTCCGCTCGGCGTAGCACAAGCCAGGTTGCCGTGCGCGGCGTCAGCACCTGCCGCGGCGCTGCGGCCAGCACCAGCGGGGACTGCCAAGGCCGTTTCCGCTCCGCCACGCCGCCCTGCGCGCGCCGCAGGCGGTGGAGATAGCGGGAGAGCGTGGCGTAGCTGCCGCGGTAACCCTGCTGCCGCAGTTCGCGGAACAGCCCACGGCCGTCCCGGCGACCGCTGTTCCAATGCCCGAGCACGGCGTCCTGCCATGGGTCGAGCAGGCTGCGTCCGGCGTCGGTTCGGCGCTCGCGTTCTGGGAACGCTTCATGGCGCAGGTTGCGGAACACGCTCGCACGGCCAATGCCGAGGTGACGGGCGATCGCCTCCGCCGTCCACCCCTGGCCGTGCAAGTGCCAGACCTGCCGATGCGTGGCGATGCGCTGTTCCCGGCGCCCTGCCGCCAGTTCCTGGACGCCTGGCGGCGGCTTGCTGGGCGGTACGGGACATGTGCCATTCTCGACAGCCACGGTGTCGCGGCGCCCCTGCTCGGCCGCGCGCAGGTCGTGGACGTGCTTGGTGAACACCACCTCCAGCGCCTCAGCCAGGTTTTGCAGCAGGTGGAAGCGGTCGGCGACTTGGACAGCCTCCGGGGCGCCGTCGCGGGCGCCCTTGGCGTAAGCGCCGCCCCGGTCACGCGAGATCACCGAGACGCCAGGGTGCTCGCGCAGCCAAGCCGCAAGCGTCGGCGCCTCGCGGTCCGGCAGCAGCGCCACCGGCCGGCACCGTTCGAGGTCGATCAGCACAGTGCCGTATGTCTGCCGCTTGCGCAGCGCCCAGTCATCCACGCCAAGAACAGACGGCGTCTGCGTGACGGGCAACGGCGCCTGCCGGACCAGGCGCAGCAGGGTGTTGCGGCTCGCGGCCAGCCCAAACTTGTCTCCAAGGCGCGCACCAGCGGCGCCACCGAGCGCCAGGCCCACAGCCGTCAGCCGCCCGGCGAGGCGCGTCGTCTTGCGCGCCCACGGGGCTGCGACATCGGGCAGGCGTTCGGCGAAGATGCGGCGCTCGCACCGGGCGTTGTCGCAGAACAAGCGCCTGACGCTCAGGAGGATGGTGACGCCATGCTCGCCCCACGGCAGGTCGGCCAGTGTCCGTTGGTAGCGGCTGTGGACGCGCTTAGACCGTTTGCCGCACAGCGGGCAGCGCGCCATTGTCGAACGTGCATGAAGGTTGAGGGTGAGGGCGGACTGGGCGGGCTCAAGTGCCCAGGTTTCGAGCCGGACGTGGGTCGCATCCGGCAACAAGCATGATGGTAGGTTCACCCATCCTATGTGGGAACGGCCCCGCCTGGATCATCGAAAGTGGCCAAGAACCCAAAGAACGTGCGTCGGACACATGTTTCAGTCTTAGCTAATGTGCGTCAGAAAGTGACCCTGATTGCGCGTCGGGCCGTACATCATTGCGCGCCGTTACACATATCCTGATAAGGCGGCGGGCGGCCCAACGTCGGAAAGCGGGCAGCTTCTAGTAGGCGCTGCTAAGTTCTTCAGTCAGCTCCGCGATGTCGTACTTGTGCTCGTGCACCGCGGTATTAAATCCGGTAAGCAGTGGCTCGTTGGGATCGCCAGGGTCAGGGACATGCCGGGTCATGACAACGGCAAACGTGACGCAAAGCCGGGTCAGTAGCGCATTGAGGGGTTGACCCGACGTCCGCGACGCCAACCGCAGAATAGTGAAGCGGCGGTGTCCAGGCGAACAGTGCCGTGTGGACAGGCCCTTACCGTAAATCTTCACGCGAACACTGCCGGCGAGCCGACATTTGTGCACACCAAGATCAGCCGTCCAGAGTTTATATAGATGAACATTCCCCCACAGTCGAAATTAAATGAATTTACCATACAGCATCAGCACGGGGCCACGCACGCCAGCGCTAACCCTGGTTTTCCGGCCAATCAGGCCGCATCCTCCATACGTTTGTGCGGTACTTGCAAGCCTATTGCATGGAGTGCGTTTGGCAGCCAAAATTGTCCAACTAATACTCACACCACTGCGGGTTACACCGCCTCGACCGGAAAGCGACGGCCTGCCCGATGCCAAACCACCTGCTAAAACGTTTTGCCCGTACAATCCCCTATACCCGCCGCATTCACGACGGGTTGCAAGCGATGCGCAGTCACATCGCCGCGTTGGAAACCAACAACCAGAAGTTGGAAGACAACAACCAGAAACTGCAAACTCAGCTCGACATGTTGCGGTCGCACGGCTCGGAGACCCCGATCAATATTGCGCCCTCCACGATCGACGCCGTCTACTTCATTGACCGAGCATGGTGCGACACAGGCGGCGTTTTCGTGATTGGCTGGGTTCACGCAGGTCCGCACCCAGTCCGCCGGGTTGCGCTGTCTTGCGACGGGGAGCAGGTGGAAACGACCGAGTTCAGCCCCCGCCCCGACGTACTCGCGCACTATCCCAACCTGCCGCCTGGTGGCGCTGTTGCATTCAAAATCTACTTGGCATGTCCGGCCTACCGGCCGTTGATCCTTTCCGTGATCACGGATGCCGGCAGCGCCGAGATGACGGTACGGTTGCCGGTGCCGATCGATGCGGAACCGCAGGAGTCAACGCCGGCGTTCGATGGGTTCATGCAGGCGATGAAGGCCCGCAAGGGCACGGTCATGGAGCTGGGTGCTCGCGTCGTCGGCAGCATGCCGCAGGATTGGCGAGTACGCTATGAGCCCGAGTGCCGCTATCTGGGCAACGACATTCATCCCGGGCCGGGCATCGACATCGTAGGGGACGTGCACTCGCTGACGGCAAGCGTAGCGCCGGGCTCGCTCGATGGGGTGTTCTCGGTGGCGGTGCTGGAGCACTTGGCCGCGCCGTGGCTGGCGGCGGCGGAGATCAACCGCGCGCTCAAGATGGGCGGCGAGACGGTGCACGTGACGCACCAGAGCTGGCCGGTGCACGAGA
>CAXTJW010000044.1:6999-16350 GCA_964244305.1 uncultured Acetobacteraceae bacterium | reverse complement strand
GCGATGTCCACAGCCGCGCCTGGATCAGGATGGCGAACTCGTTCAGCCGGCGCGGAACCGAGGTGTTGAACCGCAAATAGTCCAGCAGCGCCACCATCCGCTGCGCCATCGCCGGGCTGCGCAGCATGACGTTGTAGGGGCCTTGGATGCCCAAGCTGGACACTTTCAGCACCTCGTCCGCGACCTTGTGCTGCTCTGGGCTGAGCTGCTCGACCGTTAGCTGCGGAAAGCGCTTCTCCTCCGCCGACCGCGTGCTGGCCATCGGTAGCAGCAATGCGCCGCACAGAACCGCCAAACCCGCCACATGATGCTGCATTGCCTATCTCCCTTTGCGCGTCGTCCGGATTGCGTCCGGTGCCTTGAGGAAGCCTAGCGGCACCGCGCTTCGGCGGGCAAGACAGCATCCGGGCTCGACGCAGCCACCAGGCGGCGGCACCGTAAACGCCGGAGGTAACATGACGCCTGACGAGTTCCGCGCCCATGGGCACCGCATGATCGACCTCATCGCCGATTACCGGGCGACGATCGCGACGCGTCCGGTCATGGCGCCGTCCGAACCCGGCGCGATCCGCGCCCTGTTCCCCACCGAGCCGCCCAGCGGCCCCGAGCCGTTCGGCCGGGTGATCGAGGATCTCGAACGCCTGGTCATGCCGGGCCTGTCGCATTGGCAGCATCCGCGCTTCTTCGGCTATTTTCCCGCCAACGCCTCGCTCGCCGGCGTGCTCGGGGACCTCGCCAGCACCGGGCTCGGCGTGCTCGGCCTGTCGTGGCAGTCGAGCCCGGCGCTCACCGAACTTGAAGAGGTCGTCACCGACTGGATGCGGCAGATGGTCGGGCTGAGTCCCGCCTGGACCGGCGTCATCCAGGACACCGCCTCGACCAGCACCCTGATTGCGCTGATCTGCGCCCGGGAACGCGCGACGGACTACGCGCTCGTCCGCGGCGGCCTGCAGGCGGAGCCGTCGCCGCTCGCCGTCTACGTGTCCAGCCAGAGCCATAGCTCGGTCGACAAGGCGGCGCTTTTGGCGGGCTTCGGCCGCGACACCGTGCGCCTGGTGCCGTGCGACGACGCCTATGCGATGCGGGCCGAGGCATTGGAGGCGATGATCGCACGGGACCGCGCGGCCGGGATCGTGCCGGCGGCGATCGTCGCCACCACCGGGACGACGGCGACGACCGCGATCGACCCGGTCGCGGCCATCGCCGCCGTCGCCGCGCGCCAGGGCATATGGCTGCATGTCGACGCGGCGATGGCCGGCAGCGCCATGATCCTGCCGGAGATGCGGCGGCTCTGGGACGGCATCGAGGGCGCGGACAGCCTCGTGCTCAATGCGCATAAGTGGCTTGGGGCGCCGTTCGACTGCTCGTTGTATTATGTGCGCGACGCCGGGCAGCTGGTGCGCGTCATGTCGACCAGCCCGAGCTTCCTGCAGAGCGGCGTGGACGGCCGGGTGCGAAACTTGCGCGACTGGGGCATCCCGCTCGGCCGTCGTTTTCGTGCGCTGAAGTTATGGTGCCTGATCCGCGAGCAGGGGGTCGAGGGTCTTGCCGCCCGGCTGCGCCGCGACATCGCCAACGCGGCCTGGCTCGCGGCCGAGGTGACGGCGACGCCGGGCTGGCGGGTGGTGGCGCCGGTGCCGCTGCAGACGGTGTGCGTGCGCCATGAGCCGCCGGGTCTCGACGCGGACGCGCTCGACGCGCATACGCGGGTTTGGGCGGACCGGATCAACCGTTCCGGCGCCGCCTATCTCACGCCGGCGACGATCGACGGGCGCTGGATGGTGCGGGTCTCGATCGGCGCGGAGCCGACGGCGCGTGCGGACGTCGCGGCGGTTTGGGCTGCCATGCGGGAAGCGGCGGAGCCAGAAGAATTCAGGGCATGACACACCCCAATAAACCCCGTCATTGCGAGCCGGCTTCGGCGCGGCAATCCAGGACAGCATGGAGCTGCGTTTGCGCATACCGCCCTGGATTGCTTCGTCGCAAGCGCTCCTCGCAATGACGATCTGCTTAAATGACCAACACAAATGGAGGGCGGATGGTGGATGGACGCGTGGCGTTGGTGACGGGCGGAGCACGCGGGATCGGCCAGGCAACGGCGGCCCGGCTGGCCCGCGACGGCTGGCGCGTGGTCGTCGCCGACCGTGGCGATGCGCCAGCCGCGGACTTTCCCGCCCGTTTCGTCCGCGCCGACGTCTCGGACGAAAGGGCAGTCGTCGGGCTGATCGGCAGCATACGCGGGCAGGAAGGCCGGCTAGACGGCCTCGTCTGCAACGCCGGCTTCATGATCCGCAAACCCCTTCGCGAACTGAGCCTGGCCGAGTGGCAAGCGGTGCTCGGCACCAATCTGACCAGCACGTTCCTGCTCGTGCGCGCGGCCGAGGACCTGCTGCGGGCCGCGCGAGGCGCCATCGTCACCGTCGCCTCCACCCGCGCGCACCAGTCGGAGCCGAACACCGAGAGCTACAGCGCCTCGAAGGGCGGCCTGCTGGCGCTGACCCACGCGCTCGCAATCAGCCTGGGGCCGGAGGTCCGGGCCAACTGCGTCAGCCCCGGCTGGATCGACGTACGCGGCGAAACACTGCGCCACGAGGACCATGCCCAGCACCCGGCCGGGCGCGTCGGCTGTCCCGAGGACCCGGCGGCGCTGATCGCATGGCTGCTCGGTCCCGACAGCGGCTTCGTGACTGGCGCCGAGTTCGTCATTGATGGCGGGATGACGCGCAAGATGATCTATGCGGAATAACCGAGCCCGATAAGCGGCTAGAAGCCCGCCAGCACCAGCTTGCCGATCACGCTGCCGGTCTCGATGAGGGCATGAGCCCGGCGCAGGTTGGCGGCGTTGATGACGCCCAGGCTCTTTGTCGCCGTCGGGCGGATCGCGCCGCGGTCCACCAACACCGCCACCTCCGTCAGGATCTCGTGTTGCCGGATCATATCGGGCGTGCCGAACATCGGCCGGGTGAACATCGCCTCCCAATGAATCGAGACGCTTTTCAGCTTCATCAGGCGCAGGTCGAGCGGCTCCGGATCGTCGATCAATCCGAAACGCCCCTGCGGCGCGATGAACCCGGCCGCCTCGGCCCAGTTCTTTGCGTCGGTGTGGGTTGAGAACACGTAGCGCAGCGGTTCAGTCAGGCCGAGCCCCGCAATCTCCGCCCCAAGCGGCTTTGCGTGGTTGACGACATGGTGGGCGCCAAGCTCCCGCACCCATTGCTCGCTCTCGGGCCGAGACGCCGTTGCCACCACAATGAGCGCCGTCAGCGCCCGGGCCAACTGGATTGCGATGGACGGCACGCCGCCAGCCCCGCCGAGGATCAGCACGGCCTCGCCCTTGCCGGCCTGCCCCTGCCCAATCCCTAGCCGGTCGAATAGCATCTCGTAGGCGGTCAATGCGGTCAGCGGCAGTGACGCGGCCGCCGCATGGTCCAGCGACGCGGGCTTGCGCCCGACGATACGCTCATCCACCAACTGCAACTCGGCGTTCGAGCCCGGCCGGTTCAGCACGCCGGCGTAGAACACCGCGTCGCCGGGGCGGAACAGCGTCGCCTCGGGTCCGGCGGCCTCCACGACGCCGGACGCGTCGTAGCCGAGAACCATCGGCCGCTCCGGCGTTGCCTTGAACACGGCCCGGCTTTTGACGTCGCGCGGGTTGACCGACACGGCGTGGACCCGGACCAGCAGGTCGCGCCCGGCCGGCGGCGCCGGGTCAGGCAGATCGAGGTCGCGCAGGGCATGCTCATCGGTGATCGGCAGCCCGTGCTTGTAATAGCCGACGGCTCGCATCGTGGGTTCCTCCGGGCGGCGCTCGGCTCAGGCAGCTTCCTGCTGCTGGCCCCCGCATAGCACGACGCTGAGGCGCTGCATGCCGACGATCTGCCGCAGGTTGCCCTCGACCAAATGCAGCATCTCCGACGGCATCGCGTCCATGCCGATCTCGACCAGCATGGCCAAGCCGTCGCGGCGCGCGCGGACCCGGTCCGGCACCAGGTTGCGGCGCGCGAAAGGGCCGAGCACGCGGGAAAGCAGGCCGGGCTCGGCGTCGGCCAGCAGCTCGAAGCGCACGGTTCGGCAGAGGGGATCGTTCAGCTGTGGAAACATGGAAGCACCTATTGGATGAGTTCAGGACTGGGCCGCGGACCCGGCTGCCGAACCCGGCGCATAGCGCCAATCCGGCTAGGCAGCCGGGGCGGTAATTCGCGCGTTCTGAGACCAATGGTGCATCGTTCGTTGTTAACGCTCCGGCGGCGATTGCGCCAGCCCTGGTCGACCCAAAAGAAGATGCGGATCGAAAGGCCTAATTATTGCGGCACCGCTAAATCGGCGCATCCGGCGGGAACGAGGGCCGCCGCTTCTCCCGGAACGACGCGAGCCCCTCCTTCGCCTCCGGTCCGCCGAACCCCAGGAACTCCATCGCCAGCGAAGCGTCGAAGCTCGGGCCCATTTGCCGCAGCCAGTTGTTCAGCGCGTATTTGGTCCAGCGTATGGCCGACTGCGCGCCCTCCGCCAGGCGGCTCGCCACCTGCACGGCGCGGTCGTCAAGCTCCTCGTCGGCGACGGCGAGCGACACGAGCCCGATACGCTCGGCCTCCTCCCCAAGCAGCGGGTCGCACAACAGCAGGAAATACTTGGCCTTCGCCATGCCGCACAGCAGCGGCCACAGCATCACCGCGTGGTCGCCCGCCGCCACGCCAAGCCGGGTGTGGCCGTCGACAATGCGGCAGGTCTTGGTCGCGATCGAAATGTCGGCGAGCAGGCCGCACACCAGCCCGGCGCCCACCGCGACGCCGCGCATGGCGCTGACGACCGGCTTGCTGCAGTTCACCAGGTTGTAGACGATGTCGCGCGCCTCCCGCCACACCCGCATGCGCACGTCGTAGTCGTCGATCATCTCCTCGATCATGCCAAAGTCGCCGCCGGCCGAGAACGTGTCGCCGGCCCCGGTGATGATGACCGCGTTCACGCTGGGGTCCGCGTCGACGTCGCGCCAGATCTCGGCGAGTTCCGTGTGCATGGCGCGGTCGGCCGAGTTCATCTTGCCGTTGTCCATGGCAATGCGCAGCACCCGGGGATGCGGGCGGTCGAAGCGCAGCCTGGTATAGCGGGCGTAACGGTCGGTGGGGTCCACGCGCATGCGCCTTTTTTACAGCGGGATGCGCAGCCTAGACCTTTGCCGGGCGAACGCTCAAGAGAGGCTGAACGATACGAGGTGGCCTTCGTGACAACCCTGCCGGCGATCGCGCCCGCGCTGACCTTTCCGTTCCCCACGCCGCCCGAGGCCGGCCAGGCGATCGAGGTCGCGCCCGGCATCCTGTGGATGAAGCTCGCGCTGCCGTTCCGCCTGGATCACGTGAACATCTATTTGATCGAGGACGGCCCGGGCACCGCCGTCATCGACACCGGGATCGGCGACGCGGCGACACAGGCGGTATGGGAGACGCTGTTGGCCGGACCGCTGTTGGCCCGGCCGATCACCCGGATCATCGCGACCCACTGCCACCCGGACCACGTCGGCATGGCGGGCTGGCTGTGCGAGCGCACCGGCGCGCCGCTGCTGATGAGCCAGACGGAATATCTCACCGGGCTCAACATCCACCTCGACCCCGAGGCGTTGAGCGAGGAGCCATATCGCAGCTTCTATCTCGGCCAGGGGCTGGACGCCGACGTGACGGCGAGCCTGCTGACTTTGGGCCATCGCTATTTGCGGATGGTGACGGGCTTGCCGCGGACGTTCCGGCGGTTGATCGCGGGTGAGACGCTGCGGCTGGGTGAGCGGGATTTCGAGGTGCTGTCGGGGGGTGGGCACTCGCCGGAGCAGGTCATGTTCTATTGTGCGGACGACCGGATCCTGCTGTGCGCGGACCAGGTGCTGGCGCGCATTTCACCCAACATCAGCGTGCAGGCGATGGACCCGCAGGGCGACCCGCTCGGTATTTTCCTGCGTTCGCTGGCCGAGCTGAGGCGGCGGGTGCCGGACGATGCGTTGGTGCTGCCGGGCCATAACTTGCCGTTCATCGGCCTGCATGCGCGGGTTGACGAGCTGGCGGCGCATCATGCGGGCCGGTGCGACGCGATTGCCGAGGCCTGCCGCGAGCGGGCGCACACGGCGGCGGAGCTGGTGCCGGTGGTGTTCCGCCGGCCGATCGACGACCCGCACCAGATGGCGTTCGCGTTCAGCGAGGCGTTGGCGCATGTGAACCTGATGCTGCGCGAGGGTCGGCTCCGGATGACGGCCGGCCGATATAACACAGTCGCCTGATGTCAGGCTCGTTAGCTCTGTCTTGGCTCTCAAATCGCTAAATACCGCTGCTTCACCGCATCATTCCCCCGCAGCTCCTCCACGGTCGCCCGGTAAACAACCTGCCCCTTGTCAACCACCGTCACATGCGTCGCGATGCCCAAACAGAAATGCATGTTCTGCTCGGCCAGCACGATCGTCACGCCCATTGCCCGCAACTGCAAGATCAACGCCCCGATCGACTGCACGATCAACGGCGCCAGGCCCTCGCTCGGCTCGTCCAGCAGAATGATGTCCGGGTTGCCCATCAGCGTCCGGGCAATGGTCAGCAGTTGCTGCTCGCCACCCGAAAGCCGGCCCGCCATGCGCCCCTGCATGCCCGCCAAGATCGGAAAAACCTCGTAAATGCGCCCCAGCGTCCAATGCGTGTCCCCGCGAACCCCCGGCTTGCGGCCAATCAGCAGGTTGTCGTTGACGCTGTGCTCCGGGAACACCTGGCGGTCCTCCGGCACATAGCCGATCCCCGCCCGCGCGATGCGATACGGACGCCGGCCCGCCACGTCGGCGCCCGCCAGCATCACCTCGCCCCGGCGCGGCGGCGCAATGCCGGCGATCGCCTTGAACGTCGTGCTCTTGCCTGCCCCGTTGCGGCCCAGCAGCGCCATCGTCTGCCCGCGCTCCACCGTCAAATCGACGCCGAACAGGATCTGCGACGCGCCATAGAACACGTCGATGCCGCGCAGTTCGAGCATGGGCGCCGCCATCGCCTAGCCCTCCCCCACAACGCCGGCGAGCTGATGGTCGGCGCCAAGATAGGCGTCGATCACTTCCTGGTTGCGGCGGATCTCGTCGGGCGTGCCGGACGCCAGCACCGCGCCATACTTCAGCACCTGGATCCGCTGCGCGATCTTGAAGACGATGTCCATGTCGTGCTCGATGAACACCAGGGTCATCCGCTGCGCCTCCCACAGCCGCTGCACCTTGGCGATCATCTGCCAGCGCTCCTCCGTGCCCATGCCCGCCGTCGGCTCGTCCAGCAGCAGCAGGCGCGGCTTGGTGGCGAGCGCCAGGCCGATATCCAGCAGCTTCTGGTCGCCATGCGCCAGGTTCGCCGACTTCACGTGCGCCTTGGACGTGAGGCCCAGCAGGGCCATGATCTCGTCGGCCTCGTCCCCGGCGCCCGGCGGCGGAAACCGTCCCAGCATGGTCCAGGACTGCCGCCGGTGCGACCCAACCGCCGCCAGCAGGCACTGCCGCAACGTCAGGCTCGGGAACAGCGACGCCACCTGGAACGCGCGGCCGACGCCGCGGCGGACGATCTGCAGGCTCGACAGGCCCACGAGGTCCACGCCGCCAAACAGCACGCGCCCGGCGTCGGGGCGGATATGGCCGGAAATGAGGTTGAAGAACGTCGTCTTGCCCGCGCCGTTGGGGCCGATCACCGCTGACAGCGAGCCCTCGGGGAAGTCGAGCCACACGCCGCGCATCGCCACCACGCCGCCGAAGGATTTCGTCAGGCCCTCGACCCGCAGGCTCCCCGGCGCCGACGGCTCCCCCGGCTTCAGCAGCTCATCGATCAGCATCGCTTGGGCGGCAGCCCGCCATAGCTGTGCCAGGAGCCGGCGACCAGCCAGCCCGCGTCGACCGGCAGCGTGATCCCGGTAATGGCCGAGGCGTCGTCCGAGGCGAGGAAGCTGCACGCCGCGGCGATCTCATCGGCCTCGACGAACCGGCCCATGGCGGAGTTTTCCATCAATGCGGCCGGGTCGCGCTGTCCGGCGTCGACGGCGGCCTGCAATGCCGGGGTCATGACGAAGCCTGGCGCCACGGCGTTGACCCGCACGCCGGACCGGCCCCACTCGGCGGCGAGCGCCTGGGTGATGCCGATGACGGCGGCCTTGGCCGGCGCGTAGGCGTGCAGCGGCATCGACCGCATGCCGGCGATGGAGGCGATGTTGACGATGGCACCGCCGCCGCGCAGCGCCATGCGCTTGCCGAAGGCGACGCAGCTTAGGTAGACGCCGCGCTGGTCCACGGCGACGACGTGGTCCCAAACCTCGATCGGCAGCGTCTCAGGCGGCAAAGGCTGCTGCAGTACCCCGGCGGAGGTGATAAGGATGGCGGCGGGCCCGAACTCGCGGTCGACCCAATCCGCCATCAGCTCGACATCCTGCGGCTGGGTCACATCGAGGCGGCCGGCGGCGGCGTTCGGGATCGTGGCTGCGACGGCTTGGGCGCGGACCTCGTCGATGTCCGCCAGCACCACGCGCGCGCCCCGGGCGGCGAGGTCGCGCGCGCAAGCCTCGCCGATGCCGCTGGCGCCGCCGGTGACGATGGCGATGCGTCCCTCAAGCGAGCTTGTCATGTTTCGCCTCCACACGCAGTGCCTCGGACGGCCCGGCGGCGCGCCGGGTCCGCCAAGACGCGAACCATTCATAGAGCCAGTCGGCCAGGCCCCGGCGCAGGCCGAGCACGAAGATCAAGATCGTCGTCCCCAGCACCATGCCATGATGCTCGGTCAGGATGGTGATGTAGTGGTTGAGCGCCTGCAGGATCACGGTGCCGACGAGCGGGCCGATGAACAACTGGGTGCCGCCCAGCATGAGCATGAAGATCGCCTCGCCCGAGGTGGTCCAGAAGGCGAAGTCGGGGTATGCGCCGGAGACGAACAGCGCCAGCACGACGCCGCCGACGCTGGCCATGGCGCTGGCGATGACGAAGATCGCGAGCTTCACCCGCAGCACGTTGACGCCGAGGAAGTTGGCGCGGCCCGGGTTGTCGCGCACCATGCGCAACGTGTAGCCGAACGGCGACTGCACAATCTGCCGCATGATGACCATGCAGGCGACGAAGACGATGGCGCAGAAGGAATAGAGGGTTCGCGCATCGTTGAGATCGACACCCAAGAACGTCGGGCGCGGAATGCCGCCGCGCAGGCCCTGGTCGCCGCCGGTCAGGCCGACCCAGGTCAGGATGATGCTGTAGATGAACATCTGGAAGGCGAGCGTGATGAAGGCGAAGTATATTTCTTGTAGCCGGACGCAGATCGCGCCGATCACCAAGGCCAGCAGCGCGGTGCCGCCGACCGCGGCGAGCATCGCGACCGGGACCGA
>CAXTJW010000044.1:0-6899 GCA_964244305.1 uncultured Acetobacteraceae bacterium | reverse complement strand
CCGTCGACGAACAGCGGAAAGCCGATCGAGCCGAACGACCGGGCGAAGCCGATCAGCATGGCGGCGATGAACGCACCGACGATCGAGCCCATGCCGCCGATCACCGTAACAATAAAACTTTCGATCAGGATCGACAGCCCCATGCCCGGCGTCAGCGTGCGGATCGGCGCCGCGAGCGCCCCCGCCATGCCGGCCAGCAGGCTGCCGGCCCCGAACACCCCGGCATACACCAGCGTGGTGTTGATGCCGAGCGCGCCCACCATCTGCGGGTTGATCGCCGCCGCCCGCACCACCTTGCCCAGCCGGGTCTTGTTGATGCCGAACCACAGCAGGACGGCGACCACGAACGAGATGCCGATCATGAACAGATAATAGCCGGGCACGAAGCCGCCGGCGATCTCGACCGGCGGCAGGGCGAAGGCGTCCGGCATGCCCATCATGTGGTATTCGGCGCCATACAGTGTCTTCACCGCGTCATCGAGGATCAGGATGAAGGCGTAGCAGACCAGCAATTGCATCAGGATGTCGCGGCCATAGACCCGGCTCATGAACAGCCGTTCGAACACGATGCCGAACACCCCGACCCCCAGCGCCCCGGCGGCGATCGCCACAGCGAAACTACCGGTCAGGCCATAGGCGGTGTAGGCGAAATACGCGCCGAGCATATAGAACGCGCCGTGGGCAAAGTTGATGACGCCGAGCACGCCGAAGATCAGCGACAATCCGGACGCCACCAGGAACAGCAGCATGCCGACGATCAGCCCGGTCGAAGACTGCGTCACCACGCAGGACGCCGAGCCCAGGCAGTCGGCGAGTGCGGCGAGGTCCAAGGTCAGACGTAGCCCTTGCCGGCCTTCCATTGGCTTTCGAGCTCGATGACCTCTGCCCAGTCCGGCGCGGAGAAGCCCTCGACGAACGGCAGCTTCGACACGGTCCGGCCCCAGGCGAGTGGGTAGCCGATGATCGTGTGGTCGCTGGCGCGCATCGTGATGGTGTCCGCGACGGCGAAGGGCGATGCGACCTGCAGGCCCTGCATCTCGGCGGCGAGCGCCGTGCCGTCGGTCTTGCCGCCGGTCCGCTTCAGCGCCTCGAAGATGAACTGGGACGCGAGGCTCGCCTGCCAGGCCCAGTTGGTGGGCTCCTGATGGAGCAGGCCGTTATAGGCCTCGGCGAAGGCGAGGTTGCCGGGCTTGTCGGGATAGAAACGGTTGTAGCGGTATGCCGTGTTCATGCCTGGCGGCAACTGCTTGATCGCGGTCAGCACCGGGCCATCGCCGAGCCCGCCGGAGAAGAAGTCGAAGTTGCTGAACAGGCGATACAGGTTGCCCTGCTCGATGAAGGTCACGAGGTCGCCGCCCCACAACGCCGAATAGATCGCCTGCGGCTTGACCTGCAGGATTTTGGTGAGGTTCTCCGTGTAGTCCGGCGCGAACAGCTTGGGCCAGACCTGGTCCACCAGCTCGATGGATGGGTCGAACTTCTTGGCGAACTCCATGAACTCGGCCGTGTTGTCGCGGCCATAGGCGTAGTCGGGCGAGCACGTCATCCAGCGCTTCAGCCCCTTGGCCTTCGAAATCGCCGAGGCGTAGCGGCCGCCGGCGATCGCGTCGTGGATGCCCTGCCGCGCGCAGCGGAACGCGGTCTTCACCAGCAGCTTCGGGTCGGCCGTGAGCGAAGAGGTCTCGGATGCGGTGTGCAGGCACAGGACGGGCAAATCGCGTATCACCTCCTGCACCGCGAATGCGGCGGACGATGCCTCGCTGTCGATGATGATCTCGCAGCCGTCGTTGTTGATCAGGTCACGGACGACCTTGGCGGCCTCGTCCGGGCGGCCCTTCGAATCCCGGTCGACCAGCTCGATGGTGCGTCCGCCCACGCCGCCGGCGTCGTTGAACTGCTTGACCGCCAGCTGCACCGCCGCCCGGCTCGATGTGCCAAGGATGGCGACCCGGCCGGACAGGATCGTCGGCATGCCAACCCGGATGACCTTCGCCTGCGCGCCGGCGATATGCGGAAAGCCCGTGACCGCCGCGGCCGCCGCTGCCTTGAGCACACTGCGGCGACGCAAGCCACCTGTCAGCTTGGACATCCCTATTGCCTCCCCTGCGTCGGCCGGGCAGCGTTTGCGCTGCAACCATTTGATTGGCCCGCTACCGGACCGATCCCGTGAACGGACGCTAGGGGGCACGGCCACGCGCCGTCAAGCGCGCCCGGCGAAGGCGTTTGCAAATGGCCAGTTTCTTGCCACCCGCCACCCCGCGCATTAGCATCCCGGCAATCGCCGCCGCTGTCGGCGCAGTATTCAAAGGGAGCCGCCGGAAGCCATGCCGGACAATATTCCAGAGCGTTCGCCCAGCCGAATCGAGACGTCCGGCGAGCTTGACGCCATCATCATCGGCGCCGGCTTCTCCGGCCTGTATCAGCTCCACAGCCTGCGCGACCGGCTGGGCCTCTCGGTGCAGGTCCTGGAGGCGGGCGACGGCGTTGGCGGCACCTGGTACTGGAACCGCTACCCCGGCGCGCGCTGCGATTCCGAGAGCTACTGCTACTCCTATTCCTTCTCCGACGACCTGCAGCAGGAGTGGAACTGGAGCGAGCGCTATCCGGAACAGCCCGAGATCATGCGCTACCTCAACCACGTCGCCGACCGCTTCGACCTGCGCCGCAACATCCGTTTCGGCACCCGCGTCACCGAGGCGCGCTATGACGAAGACGCGAACCGCTGGCATGTGACGACGGGGGCCGGCGAGCGGTTTACGGCGAAGTTCCTGATCACAGCGGTCGGCTGCCTGTCGTCGGCGAACGTCCCCAACGTTCCGGGCCTCGATAGCTTTGCCGGGCGCTGGTATCACACGGGACAATGGCCGCAGGAGGGTGTGGACTTCACCGGTCAGCGGGTCGGGTTGGTCGGCACCGGGTCGACGGGCATACAGGCCACGCCGGTCATCGCCGCCGCCGCCGCGCACCTCACGGTGTTCCAGCGCACGCCGAACTTCAGCGTGCCGGCCCGCAATGGCCCGCTGACGGAGGAGTTCAAAACCGGGGTCAAGGCGAACTACGACGAAATTCGGCGCAGGATGCGCAATACGACCAACGGCCACGACTACTTCGTCTCGGACCGCCTGACGCTCGAGACTGCGCAGGAGGAGCGTCAGGCGCTGTATGAGGCGGCGTGGGCCGAGGGCGGCCTGCGGTTCCGCTCCACCTTCCAGGACCTGTTGGTCAACAAGGAGGCCAACGACACCGCGGTCGAGTTCATCCGCGCCAAAATTCGCCAGGTCGTCAAGGACCCGGCGGTCGCCGACAAGCTGACGGCCTTCGACCACCCCTATGCGACGAAGCGCCCGCCGATCGACACCGATTATTTCGAAACGTTCAACCGCGACAACGTCACCCTGGTCGACGTGCGCGCCGCGCCGATCGATCGCATCACGCCGCAGGGCATCCAGACGCGCGACGCCGAGTATCCGCTGGACATCATCGTCTTCGCCACCGGCTTCGACGCCATGACCGGCCCGCTGCTGCGCATCGGCATACACGGGCGCGGCGGCATGGCGCTCAAGGACGTGTGGAACGCCGGCCCGCGCACCTATCTCGGCCTGCAGGTCACGGGCTTCCCCAACCTGTTCACCATCACCGGCCCCGGCAGCCCGTCCGTGCTGTGCAACATGCCGGTCGCGATCGAGCAGCACGTCGACTGGATCACCGACTGCATCGCCCACATGCGGGAGCACGGCCTCGACCGCATCGAAGCAAAGGCCGAGGCGGCGGATAAGTGGGTTGAGCATGTGAACGAGGTCGCCGGTCGCACGCTGATGGTGCTGGCCGGAAGCTCGTGGTACCTGGGCGCCAACGTGCCGGGCAAGCCGCGTGTGTTCATGCCGTATGCGGGCGGCATGGCGCGATACCGGGGCATCTGCGACGACGTCGCCGCCAACGGCTACGAGGGGTT
This sequence comes from uncultured Acetobacteraceae bacterium, assembly GCA_964244305.1. Classification (GTDB taxonomy): domain Bacteria; phylum Pseudomonadota; class Alphaproteobacteria; order Acetobacterales; family Acetobacteraceae; genus CAHJXG01. The sequence goes on along the minus strand of CAXTJW010000044.1, from coordinate 2,947 downwards.
CTCCATCGAGGGGCGTGCGATGCAAGCGGCGGATGCAGGGATTGGCGGAACCGGGGAAGCCAGCGATCCGCGGCATTGACGATAAAGGATCAGCCTATGCGAAAGTGTCTTCTGGCGGTCATTTCTGCACTATGGCTTACAGCCACGTTGCCGGCCGTCGCTCAGGGATTGCAGACGCCGACCGCGCCGAACGGCACCCCACCGGCCGGAACCCTGCCCAATGGCCGCACCAGCACGGCGCGACGTATTGCACCGACCCATCGCACCCCAGCGCACCGGCACGTGGCCACCGCTCAGCATCCGGCACGTCCAGTCAGTCAATAGCCAAGCGGCACACTGGCGCCTGCCGAAGCAGGCGCCTCTGCCATCTTAGCTGCGTGGGTGGCCGGCGACGGTGCCAGCCAGGCGTGTCGGCACGGCCGGCACGAGGTGGACATAGGCCGGCATGCCCTGCTCAAAGCCGCGCGGAAGCGAGTTGGCGGTCTGAATCGGCTGCTCGCTGCCAGTCTCCGGCACGATGCCGACCGAGGCTACGTTGATCGACGAGCCCGGCCGCCCAGCAACGTTCGGAAACGCCTCTGAACCAACGTCGGCGCGCTGCGCCACGGCCGTGGTCGTCGTCGAACCGCTGATATAGTTCGGGAAGGGTTCGCCATTGCCCTCGGCAGCGACAGCGGGTAGCGCCAGCGCAGCGACGGCAACGGCAACGGCGGCGAGGATAAATGTCTTCATAGTCAAAAAACTCTCCTGATGGCAGGAGGTCCGTCGGAATAGGCGGGCCTTCGTCCTGTGTGGCTAATCTCCGGATCGGAGGTCGTTGCCAACGGAGATACATTTGGGTCATCGCCAGCCATGCGAAACGCTGCAGTCGCGAACAACAGCTATGTGTAGAAGTATGAGGTCGCAGCCGATGACTCAGGTTTCGCCATACGTCGAGATGGCCGGGTCGAGCCGGAATTCGTCTACCAGGAAGTCGATGACCGCCCGGGTGCGCGGCGCCAGGTTGCGACGGGACGGATAAACCGCATGGATCGGCACCTGCTCCGCCTGGAAGCGCTGCAGCACCGCCTGCACCCGGCCGGACGTCAAATCGGCGCCGAACACCCACGACGGCGCCAGCGCCAGGCCGACGCCGGCGAGCACGGCCGCGCGCATCGCCTCGCTGCTGTCGGTGCGGAACCGGCCGGCGATCTCGACCGCCACCGCGCCGCCCGGCCCGTCGAAGCGCCATTCGTTCGGCGTCTCGTTCTGTAGGAAAACGACGCAGGAGTGGCGCGCCAGGTCGGAGGGATGCTCCGGAACGCCGTTGCGCTCCAGGTATTCGGCCGACGCGACGACGTAACGGGCCGACGAGCCGACCCGCCGGCTCACCAGGCTGGCCTCATGGACCGTCCCGCCGCGTATGGCGAGGTCAATGCCCGAAGTGACCATGTCGACCACCACGTCCGACATGCGTAGCTCAACCGAGAGCTCGGGATAGCGCTCCAGCAGCCGGCGCATGAGCGGCGCGACATAAAGCCGCCCGAATGCCGATGGCGTGGTGATGCGCACCAGCCCGCTCGGCGCGCCCTGCCGGCGTCCGATCGCGGCCTCCGTCTCCTCCACGCAGTCCAGCACCCGGCGAGCGTGCTCCAGCAGGTCCCGCCCATCCTCGGTGAGTGTCAGGCTGCGCGTCGTCCGCTGAATGAGCCTTGCGTCGAGATGCTGCTCCAGCGCGCCGATCTGACGGGAGATCGCCGGCTGTGTCGCGCCGACCTCGCGCGCGACGGCCGAGAACGACCCGGTCTCGGCGACGCGGACAAAGGTGCGCAGGGCGGCGAGAAGGTCCATCGGCTCATATTGCTGTGCATGGATGTTATCGAAAGCGACAACTTCCCAAGCGCCGACACATAGACCACTTTAGTAGAAACGAACATGAGGGAGGCAAGTGATGAGCGACGGGCAGCTATCCCTAGCGGACCAATTGACCGGGTTGTACCGAGGTATGCAGAGCCGCATGGCCCCGGCCGATTTCGAGACCTTGTGCCGGGCGGAGAAGCAGGTTGCGACCGGTGGCGCCGATAAGGCCATGCTGCAGCCGGGCGAACGCGCGCCGGGTTTCGCCCTGATCGATCAAAAGGGCGCATCCGTCCGGCTTGCGGACCGTCTGGCGCTCGGGCCGGTCGTGCTGCTGTTCAGCCGCGGCGGCTGGTGCCCGTTCTGCACCCTGCAGCTGCGCGCCTGGCAGGACGCCCTGCCCCGGCTGCGTCGCGCCGGCGGGAGCCTGTTGGCCCTCTTCCCTCAGCGCGTCGAGGCGTGCGAACGCACCGTCGAGCGCGACCTGCTGGCCTATCCCGTGCTGTCCGACCCCGGCGGCATGGTGGCGGAGAGCTTCGGCGTGACCATCGATCTGCCAGAGGTGGCCCGGCCGATATTCCTTCGGCTCGGGCACGACCTGCCCCGCATCAACGGGACCGGCACCTGGCGCGTCCCGCTGTCATCCACCTTCGTGGTCGCGGCAGACGGCGGCATCGTTTTGTCGCACGCCGACCTCAGGCTGCCGAACCGCCTGGATCCGGGCGCCGCCATCCAGGCAGTGCGCGACCTCACGGGCAAATAGCCGGGGCGGTCAGGTCCGCACCACCGCGGCACCCAGCAGCTTCTCGGCGCGGATCGGCAGCTCGCGGATGCGCACCCCCGTCGCATGGAACACGGCGTTTGCCACCGCCGCGTTCAGCCCGACATTGCCAAGCTCGCCGATCCCCTTGATGCCGAGCGGATTAACCTCGGTATCCTGCTCCGGCAGCATGATCGTCGTGACCTGCTGCACGTCGGCGTTCACCGGGATCAGGTATTCCGCGAGGTCGTCGTTGTAGTAGCGCGCGGCACGGCGGTCGATTTCCGTCGCCTCATGCAGCGCGGAGCTGACGCCCCAGATCTGCCCGCCCATCATCTGGCTCTTTGCCGC
>CAXTJW010000043.1:4211-16376 GCA_964244305.1 uncultured Acetobacteraceae bacterium | reverse complement strand
CCAATAACGTGTATGTCGCGGTGGCGAATGCGGCCGGGTTCGACGGGGTGTATTCTTACTTTGGCCATTCGTCGATTGTTGGGTTCGATGGGAGGACTTTGGGGGAGTGCGGGACGGAGGAGTACGGCATCCAGTATGCTGCGCTGTCGACGTCGTTGATCCGCGACGCGCGGGCGAACATGCAGTCGGAGAACCATCTGTTTAAGCTGCTGCACCGTGGGTATACGGGCATGATCAACTCCGGCGATGGCGACAAGGGGGCGGCGGAGTGCCCGTTCGACTTCTACAAGAAGTGGATTGCGGACCCGGATGCGACGCGGGAGATGGTGGAGGGAATTACGCGGACCAGCGTTGGAACGGAGGAGTGCCCGATCGAGGGGATCCCGGCGACCGCTACGCATCGTTGAGGTTGGGGGCGGGGTGGCTGAGGCCATCCCGCATTACCGCCCCAACACGTTACTCCTGGCGTTTGCTGCGACGTCGGAGCGTCTATCTATTGGCCGACATAGCCATTGTAAGTTGAGAGAACGATAGACGGCTACGGCAAGAGTATCTGTAGATCATTCGAGCAATCAACGAATCAGCTTGAATACGTCCCGGTAACGTACCCAATCGCGATGCTTGGCCCGCGAATGGGAGGGCGCGAAAGCGGACATCTCGTTAAGGAGTGAAGGTGGAGACCTCGTGGATGTCGCTTCTGACGGATTCCTGGCCACTATAAGGTCACGGTCATATCCGGGAAGTAGATTGAGATCGGCGTGTCCACGATGTGATTCGCTTCCAGCGATCGCCGAACTTGATTGGCTACCTCGGCCCGATAAGATTCGATCCTTGGCACCAGCGAGTAGATGTCCGTTGTGTCGATCTGGATGGTTCTCATCTGATTCACGTCAAAAGGAACTCTGTCCGACGTACGGATAAGTTGGACAATGGGTAGTTTCACCGCGTGTCGCAGCGCCAGCTCATAAAATACGTTAGGATTATGAAACGATAAGTCAGCGATCACAAGTCGCGACCGCACTATATAATTAATAATTTGGCGTGTGATAATACCGGGTTTATCTATGGCGTCAGCTCGGATCACCTTTAATTGGAATGGCTCAAGTGCCGGCTCGATGATTGAACCAAGGAAAAGATCGGAGTGCTTTCGCGCCTCAGAACCCTTCTCGCCGATGGGGGCGATGTAGAAGCAGGTGCTTTCAAATTGGGCGTGTTCGAACGTAATAATACTTGTTGGGCTACGCGCCACAGTGGCCGTCGGCGGAACTGCAGCTACGGACGACGCCGAAAGATCGCTCAGGAGCATATCGGTCGTGATTATACGCTCCGCACCAGACAACGTGCGCAGAAGCCCTATAAAACGCAGGTTCACCACGAACGTATCCACAGCCTCTGCCGCGTGCTCAGCGTCGATATCTGCGTCTTTCGCAGCGTCGATCAGGACGGCATGAGCTGGTAGTTTGTTGCCAACAAACTTCTCGTAAAGCTTCTGGAGAGGTTCGATACGAGTGATGGCAAGCTCAACGCGCATTCGTGCTCTCTCTCGCGCGTTGATCTGTTCATCAACCGCCTTCTGTCCCTCAAGCGTAAGCTCGATGTTGTCGGCTTGGGCGCCTCCCTTCGTGAGACCGTGGCGGCTTGAGTTGATAATAAGCTGACGAGAGCCACCGCTTTCCGGTGACTTTGCCAGTTGGTCGAATAATGTGAGGCGCTTGACTGGCTGAACGCTGCCGATCCGAAACACGGCCGCGGCAAAGCCCAGAGTTTCTTCAAAGGTGGATGCTGGAAATGAACGCTGCGAGCGCTTCTTTTGAAGTTTCGTTTCGGGTTCGAAGGAGCGCTGGCTCGCTTACTCCCAGACTTGCCCTCCGTTGAGACCTTCGGTGTCTTCGCCATCTGCTGTCCTACAATAGCAAGCAGCGCTTCTACCGTTTGTAGGCGCGGCGATCAATCGTTCGACGGAATTTTGTTGTAATGCTACAGACAACAGAAGTTTCGGGCAATGAGATAGCAGGTCATGGCGGCTTATTGGTTCTGCCGCTCTTAAGAAGAGCGTCCGTTCTCGGCCCCTTGCCGCCGTCAGGTTTTACCCCTGAACGTCTATAAACCGATGGATGCTGCCAAAGCTTAGGGATAATACGCTACAAAGCGCATTCGAAATGCTCTGTAAGGGCCTGGCAGGCCTATGCCGCCAAGTGGCCTTGTATAAGAAAAAGCCGGAGTTCCCCTACCGCTGCGCCAACCGAAAGTACACCCCCGCCAGCTTCGCCGGCAGCTCCTCCAGCCGCCGCACCGCCATCGTATTATGCCGCCCAAAGATCGCCGAGCCCGACCCAGCATCATCCGGGTCCATCACAATCCCAAACACGTCGACCCCGCGCAGCCGCAGCCCCAGCACCGCCCGGCGCGCATCCTCCACCAGCTCCCGCGGATGCGCCACGTCGATGTCGGACGGCTCCCCGTCCGTCAGCACCAGCACCAGCTTCCGAAACGTGCGCCGCGGCGCCAACTCGGCCCCAGCATGCCGCAACGCCGCCCCCAAACGCGTCGACAAGCCCGGCGACAACCCCGCCAGCCGCGCCGTAACCGCCGGCGACAGCACCTCATCGAAATCCTTCAACCGCGTCAGCCGCACGTCCTCGCGCCCGGCCGAGGCGAACGCGCGCATTGCATACTGGTCCCCCCGCACCTCCAGCGCCGCCGCCAGCGCCGCCACCGCCAGCCGCTCCGACGCCAGCACCGACTGGCCCCCCGCTCCGATCGCCGCCGTGGACTGCGACACGTCCATGATGATCAACGTCGCCAGGTCACGCCCGAGCGGCCGGCGGTCCCGGTAAACCCGGGCGTCCGGCTGCATGCCGCCGCGCCGCGCCACGGCCGCGTCGATCGCCGCATCGAGGTCGAGCAGCTCGCCCTGCTCCTGCCGGCTCTGCCGCACGCTTTGCCCCACGACGCTGCTGCGCACCAGCCGCGCCACCTGCGCCCGCAACGCCGCCTCCCCGGCCCACTCGGCCTCCGCGGGGCGCAGCACCGGCAAGGTGTCCCGCAGCGTGGTCCAGTCCGGCCGCTCCACCCCGGCCGCCGCGTCCCACTCGGGATAGGTCGCCAGCACCGCCCCGCGGTCGTCCATCCCAGCGTCCCGCGCCCGCGGCGCAGGCTCGCCGTCGCCAGGCTGCTCCTCCCCATCGCCGTCCGAGCCGCGTGCGGTGTCGACGGTCATGCTCAACGCATCGTCCGGCGTCTCCGGCAGGTCCCACAGATGCATGTTGTCGTCGCGATACGCCGGTTCGATGACGTAGGTCTTGGCATTGAACTGCAGCCGCAACTGACCGAGGTCGTTGCCCAACAGCCCGCCGATCGCGCGGCTCATCGCCGGGTCGTGGAGGTCCGCGACGGCGAACAGCGCGCGGCCCTTCGCCACGAAGCCGTCGGCGTCGAAGTATCCGGGATCGAGCAGCGCCCGAGCCAGCCGCGCCAGCAGGTTTGCCGTCGTGATCGCCCCGCCGGGCTGCGCCACATGGAACCCGGCCCATAGCCGGCGCAGCCCGGGGAAGCGACGGATCGCCAGCGCCTCGACACGCGCATCCTCCACCAAACCCACCAGCGCAACCTGCAGCGGCCGCAGTTTCAGCACCGGCTGCGGCGTCCCCGGCGTCGTGAGATGCGCATAGGCGTGGGCCGCCGTCGCCCGATACAGGTCCCGCACCCGCCCGGCCGGCGCTCCGGCGAACACCGGCGGCAATACCGCCATGCCCGACGCGATCATGGTGCGCCGCGGCGATCCCGCAGCACCCAGCGGCGCCGCCTTCAGCCGCGGCTCGCCGCCCCATACCCCGGTGACGAACGCTTCCAGCATCCGCTCGCTTTCGGTAAAGCCAGCCGTGCCCGCCCGGCGCGCCAGCAGCGTCTGGGCCAGCGGGTCATCCAGCGCGAAAAACGCCGCCCGCCGCGCCTTATTCCGCACCGTCGCCTTCAGGCCCGCCGCGACGAAATCGGCGAATGCCATCCCGTCGCCGCCGGCCAGCAACATATCGATCCGTCGCACGGTGCCCGCCACCAGCGTCGGCGCCTCGCGCGCCAGCCGGCCCAGGCCGCGCCACCAGGCGGCCAATCCGGCAGGGTCCGCACCCATCAACCGGATGGCGGTCGGCAGCGCCTCCAGGCAGGCGAGCGCAGACCTGGCGCCGGCGAACCGGCAGACATCGGCGGCGGCATGCCCGCCCGCGACGACAAGCCGCAGCCGTCCGGGATCAACGACGCCGCCGGCGTGCCAGAACGCTGCGATGCAGGCCGGCCCGGCATTGACCGCCGACAGCTCCAGGGTCGCGCCTGCCCATTCATCCGCCAACGCCGCATCGCCGCGCGCCAAGGCCGGCCATGCCCGCGCGAAGCCCGGCCGCAACGCCTCCCGGTCCCGCACCAGCCGATGCACCAGGTCGATGTTCCCAGCCGGGGCGTCGCCGAACTGCTGCCGCGCCGCGCTCACGCCGCGTAGGCAGCGATCACCGCCTCCAATGCCTCACGCATGTCGGGATCGTCGGTCAACGGCAGCACGACGCTGGCCCGCAGCGCCTCGTCGATGGGAATGCCTGCCGCGATCAGCCGCCCGGCGTGGACGATCATGCGGGTCGATGCCCCCTCGCTCAGCCCGCGCCCGCGCAGGTTGCGCGTGCTGGCCGCGACGCCGACCAGGCCCGCCGCCGTATCCGCGTCGACTGCGGCCTCGTGGGCGACGATGGCGGCCTCGGCGTCAGTCGCCGGGTAGGTGAAGTCGATGGCGATGAAGCGCTGCTTGGTCGACTCCTTCAGGTCCTTCACCGCGCTCTGGTAGCCGGGGTTATAGGACACAACCAGCAGGAAATCCGGATGCGCCGGCACCAGCTCGCCCTTGCGGTCGAGCGGCAGCACCCGGCGGTTATCCGTCAGCGGATGGATCACCACGGTGGTGTCCTGGCGTGCCTCGACCACCTCGTCGAGGTAGCACATGGCCCCGTGGCGCACCGCCGTGGTCAGCGGCCCATCCTGCCAAACGGTGCCCTCGGCCGTCAGCAGATAGCGGCCGGACAGGTCGGCGGCGGTCATGTCCTCATGGCACGCCACGGTGATCAACGGCCGGCCCAGCCGCCACGCCATATGCTCGACGAACCGCGTCTTGCCGCAGCCGGTCGGGCCCTTGAGCATGACCGGCAGCCGGCCCGTCGCAGCGGCGGTGAACACTGCCTGCTCGTTCGCGGCCGAATGATAGAACGGGGCGCTCGTGATCCGGTAGGGCGTCAGGTCCATCGCGTGCTTCTCATGCTGATGCCGGCATTCAGCCTCACCCAACGCCCGGGTTCAATGGTCCAGTCTCGGGGTTAGTCTGGGTTTATCAGGACCGCAGCGCTATACTTAGCCGCCACCCATGGCGTCCGGTGCCGCATTCTTGAACGGCGCGTGCCAGATCGCCTGCACGGGCGGGTATTGCAGCAGCTCCAGCCGGATCAACTCCCCGGTAAGCCCGCGCCATGTCGCCGCCAGCCTGGCTGCAAGCGCAGCGTCCGCAGCCCGGCTGCCATGAACATTCGCCAGCTTCAGATGCGGCTGCCAATAGGCCGGGCGGTAATGAAGATGCACCTCCTCCGCCGGCAGTTCCGTGAAGATCATGTCGTGCAAAGCAAGCAGCAGGTCAGTCGGCTTGACGCGCAGGCAAAGCGCCGGTGGGGTGCCGGCAATGATACAGGGTTCGGCGAGGATAACCGGCAGCCTCCCCATCTCCGGCAGCTTCCACTTGAGCACATCGACGATGTGGGCTGGGCGAACATGGTCGCCGACGACAAGGATGGTGACGCAGGGCCCGTATTGCGTAATCAGGTCGTGGTCCGGAATATTGAGCGCGCCGAGGCTCGCGTAGACACGCTCAATCTCGAGCGAAGCCGTTGGATCGAGGGTTAGGTTGACCGCGAACGGCAAAGTGACCCGCTTTCCCAATCTAAGAGCATGGACCCGAAGCTAGGGCAGCGGGTCGGTTAGAGATAGCAAAAGCTGCAGAACTCGCCTGGCCAAGCCCCCGTGTCCTCGCGCTATGTCCTCACCTCGCCAACGATCGATTTGAGGATCGAGGCCCCCAGCGTGTATTTCGGGTCCACCATGTTGCCCAGCCGCACCCGGCCGCACTGGGTCAGCAGCATATAGGCGTCCAGCTCGTCGAAGCCGAAATCCGCCGCCATCCAGCGGACCAGCTCGCGATAGGCGATGCGGGCCGCGTCCTCCATCGGCCGCCCGGAGCCGATCGTCATGAAAAACTCGGCGGTCTCCAGCCGCGGCCAGGCGAGCGTCCAGCCCTTGATCAGGTCCACCTGCACCGTGGTATGCGTCGGATGCTCCAACGCGACGCCGCACAGCTCGCCGTCCCCCTGGGTGGCGTGGCAGTCGCCCAGAAAAAGCCGTGCGCCGGGGGCGTTTACCGGCAAGTAGATCACCGTATCCGGCGCCACATCGGGCAAGTCCATGTTGCCGCCGTAATAGTCCGGCACCAATGACGAGATCGCCTCGATCTCCGGCGAGGTGCCGATCGTGCCGATGAACGGCTGGTAGGGCAGCGTGATCGTGTCGCTCCATTTCACGCCGCCCTCGACGGTGACCTCGAGCTTCTTGACCCGCTCCGGCAGCGGGCTGTTCAGCAGCGCCGTGGCACCCGTGCCCACCAGGCCGCCGAATTCCGGTATCACGCAGGTGGTCCCCACCGGTTGCGGCCCGCGCGGGCGGATTGAGTGGATATGAACGGCGAGGCAGTCGCCCTTCTCCGCCCCGTTCACGAAGATCGGGCCGTTCTGCGGGTTGAGGAACGGGAAATTCAGGATCTCGCTCGGCTTGTCCGTCTCGTGCAGGATCTTGCCCTCGAACGCGTCGTGCGTCTCGCAGGTGATCACGTCGCCGGGGTCGACGCTCAGCACCGGGCTGGCGAACGGGCCATAGACGTAGTGGTATTTCCCTTGTGTCGCCTCGGTTACCTCATGGTGGCGGCCAGCCCGGCCTGCGGCGACGCCCCGGCGGGCCATGATGGAGGTTTCAACCCAGGACATGCTTGCCTCTCCCTTTTTGTCAGACGGCCAAATAGCGCCGCACGGTGTCGCGGTCGTCCAGCATCGCCGGAGTAAGCTCGGCGACCACGCGGCCCTTGTCCATCACGTAGCACCGCTGGGCCATGGCGCGGATCATGTCGATGTTCTGCTCGACCAGCACGATCGTCAGCCCGTCCTGGCGATTGAGCTCGACGCCGATGCGGGCGATGTCCTGCACGATGGAGGGCTGGATGCCCTCGGACGGCTCGTCGAGCAGCATCAGCGCCGGGCGGCCCACCAGCGCACGGCCGATCGCCAACTGCTGCTGCTGCCCGCCGGACATCGTGCCCGCCACCTGCCGCCGGCGTTCGCGCAGGACCGGGAAGTTCCGGTATATGCGCTCGTAGTCCGCAGCACTGCCCCCGCTGCGGCTGATGGACTCTCCGACCGCAAGGTTCTCCTCGACGTTCATGCGCGGGAACACGTCGCGGCCCTGCGGCACGTAGCCGATGCCGAGCCGGGCGCGCCGGTGCGCCGCGACTGCGTTGATCTCGGCGCCGCGAAAGCGGATCGACCCGGCGTCGGCCGGCAGCAATCCAATCAGCGCCTTGATCAAGGTGGATTTGCCGACGCCGTTGCGCCCGATGACCGCAACGATCTCCCCCGCGCGAACGTCGAGGTCGACGCCCTGCAGCACGGGCTTGCCGCCATAGCCGCAGCGCAGGCCATGCACCGACAGCAGCGGCGGCTCACCCACCGCCGGCTCCCAACGCATCCGCGTGACCCTGGCCGAGGTAGATCTCGGCGACCCGCTCATCGGCGACGATGCTGTCGATGCTGCCCTGGGCGAAGATGCGGCCGAAATGCAGCACCGTCACCCGCTTCGCAACCTGACGGACAAAGGCCATGTCGTGCTCCACGGCCAGCACGGTCATGCCGTCGGCGTTGAGCGACTTGATCATCTCGCCGGTGCTGTGCGTCTCGTCCGCCGACATGCCTGCGGTCGGTTCGTCCAGCAGCAGCAGCTTCGGCTTCAGGCTCACGGCCATGCCGATCTCCAGCCACTGCTTCTGCCCATGGCTGAGGTTGCCGGCGCGCTGGGCGTCTTCCGCACCGAGGTTGAGGAAATCAAGCTGCCGGCGGATCTCGCCAGCCAGGCTATGGCCCTCCAGATGGTGCTGCAGGGCGATCTCCAGGTTCTGCCGGACGCTGAGCGCCTTGAAGATGCCGGGGACCTGGAACTTGACGCTCATGCCGCGGCGGATACGGTCATGCGGCTGCATTGCGGTGATGTCCTCGCCGGCATAGAAGATTTGCCCGCTGCTCGGCGAGTATTCCCCCAGGATCAACCGGAACAACGTGCTCTTTCCGGCCCCGTTTGGACCAATCAGGCAGTGCAGCTCCCCGGTTTGCAAAACGAGGTCCACATCGGCCGTCACCTGCAAACCGCCGAAATGCTTGTTGAGCTTGCGCGTCTCCAGCATCGTCATGACGGCTTCGGCCCGGCGCCGCGGCGGACCCGGCGGAACAGGCTGGCCGCGCCGCGTATGAGGGCGGTGATCAACCCGTCCGGCGCCAGCAGCACCGTCAGCACCAGCAGCAAGCCCATCGCCACCAGCGCATACTGGCTGCCGTAAATGGTAAGCGCCTGGAAGCCACCGAGGACCAGCAGGGTGCCGAGCAGCGTGGTCGTCAGGTCGCCGCGCCCTCCGACCGCCACCCAGACGATCGGCAGCGACGCGGCGGTCAGGCCCATGCTGGAGGGCGTGATGTATTGGCCCCAGCTTGTATACAGCACCCCGCTGACGCCTGCGAAGCTGCTGCCGATGACGAAGGCGGCGAGCTGGTACTTGCGCACGTCGTAGCCCAGCATGGTGGCGCGCTGCGGGTTCTCCCGGATGGCGACGAGCACGTTGCCGAACGAGGAGTTCACCAGGATGCGCAGCCCGAGATAGGCCAGCAGCAGCAGTCCCAGGACGACGTAGTATAGCGGGATGTCGGGCACGAGGGCGATGTCCTCGTCGCCGGGCCAGGGGATGGTCAGCGGCGGCATCCCGCTCATGCCGTTGAAGCCGTTGAGCCGGGCGCTGCCTACATGCCATTCCGGCCCGGCGGTTTGCGCCATGAACCGCTCCAGCACCAAGGTGACCGACAGGGTCACGATGCCGAGGAACACGCCGCTGATGCGTCCGAAGAACAGGAAATAGCCGAGCACCGCCGAGAACGCCGCCGAGACAGCGACGGCCGCCACGGCGCCGATCAGCGTCAGCCCATGATCGGCGCCGAAATTGAGCGTGATGATGCCGTATGCATAGCCGGAGACGCCGAACAGCGCGGTCTGTCCGAAGCTCAATGCGCCGCCATAGCCCCAAATCAGGCACAGGCCGAGCGCCATGAATACCCAATTGAAGAAATAGATCGTGTTGCCGACGGTGTAGCCGTCCTCCGTCAGCGGATAGGCGATGGCGAGCGCCACGAATGCGGCAAATCCGCACCAGAACCATGGGCCACGCCCCAACGTCTGCGGACCTTCCAGCCGTGCAAGCAGGCGCAGCAGCCTGGGGGTGCGCCGGGCCGTGGTCATCCTACGCACGCTCACGCAGAATCAGTCCCGAGATGCCGCTCGGCAGCACCCGGATCACTGCGATAACCGCGACCAGCAGGCCGATCTGGCCGGCGAGCTGTCCCTGCCATGTCGTCATGGCCGCCTTCACCAGGCCCAAGGTCAAGCCGGCCGGAGCGGTGCCAAGGAAAACGTCGCCGCCGCCGACCACGACGGTGACGAAGGCCTCCATGATGAACTGCGCGCCCATGGTCGGCACCAGGGTCAAGGTCGGCGCATACAGCCCGCCGGTCGCCCCGGCCAACGCGGCGCCGATGCCGAAGGTCAGGCTGTAGATCAGCCGGGTGTCGACGCCGAGCGCCTCGGCCATATGCGGCGCCTGGATGGTGGCCCGGGCGAGCACGCCGAAGCGGGTGCGGTTGAACAGGAGATAAAGCGCCAGCAGGATGGCGGCTGCAGCGCCCATCAGCACGAAACGATAGACGGAATATGATAATCCGCCGATGGCGACGCTGCCGAGCGGAGTGCTGATGTCATTAAGGCTGGGGCCAAGCACGATCAGCGTGCCCTGCGATACGATCAGGCTGATGCCCCAGGTCGCCACGATGGTGTCCAGCGGACGTTCATACAGATGGCGGATGACCAAGCGCTCCAGCACGATGCCGGCGGCGCCCGCGGCGAGCGAGCCGCACAGGATCGCCAACGGCAACGGCAGCCCGGCCTTCGCCGCCGTTACCGTCACATAGGCGCCGCACATGATGAACTCGCCATGCGCCAGGTTGATCACGCCCATCATGCCGAAGATGATCGCGAGCCCGGCGGCGCACAGCACCAGGAACGCGCAGGCATCGCCGAACTGGTAAAGGAACCCGAACGCAGCGTCGAAGCTTGGCACCGGCGCTATTTCGGCGGCGGGTTGCTGGGCGTGTACTGGGCGTTCGGGTTCTTCTTCGTCAGGTCGCAACCCGCGTCGCCCAGCCAGTATGGCTTGATGTCGCTCCAGGTCTTCGGGAACGAGATCGAATGGTCCTGGCCGACCTCCGCCAAATAGATGGTGTGCGACATATGCTGGCTTTTCGGGTCCAGGCAGACCTTGCCCTCGGGCGCGTCGACGCAGAGGTCGCCCTTGGCGACTTGCTTGCGCAGGTCCTCGCGTTTGGTCGATCCGCCCGCCCGCTCGACCATCTCCTTATACAGATAGACCGCCAGATACGAGTTTTCCGCTTCCTGGTTGATGTAGGGCTCGTTCGGATACTTCGCATGCCACTTGGCAACGAAGTCCTTGCTCTTCTGGTCATCGACCTCCTCGATCCAGTTGGTCGTGACATACATGCCGGCCAGGCTCGGCGGCTTGAAGCGCTTGTGCTCATAGGCCTGGCCGACGTTGACCGAGCTGCCCATCGGCACGTGCAGGTTGGCCGCCGCCGCCTGCTCGTAATACGAAGACTGCGCCGTCCCGACCAGCAAGGTGATCAGGATGTCGGGCTTGGCCTTCTGGATGTTCTGGATGGTGGAGGAAAACTGCGAGACGCCGAGCGGGATGAACTCCTCGCCGGCCATCGTGCCGCCGTTCTCCTTGACGATGTTGCGCACCCATTCGGCCGAGATCTGCCCGAAGTTGTAGTCGGCGGCGATCGTGTAGACCCGCTTGCCGAACTTCTCCATCATCCAGGGGATCAGCGTCGAGAACTGCTGCTCCGGCACCGCGCCCGTCACCATCATATGCGCGTCGCACACGCCGCCCTCGTATTGGTTGTTGTAGAATACGAAGCCGTTGAGCTGATCGACGATTGGGCGATAGGCCTCACGCGACGCGCTCGAGAACCCGGCGAACACCACGTCGGCCTTATCGCGCTGCAGCACGCGCCGCATGAACTCCTGATAGCGCGTGTTGTCGGATTGGGTGTCGTAGACCACCAATTCCAGCTTCCGGCCGGCAATGCCACCAGCGGCGTTGATTTCGTCCGCTGCGATCTGGATGCCATGGACCTTGCCGATCGTAGCCAGCGCGAAATCCCCGGATTGATCCTCGAGCACGCCAAGCTTGATCGGCTCCGCCGCCCTCGTCACCGTCGGCAATATCGCCAGCATAGCCGCCGCCGCACCTGCCAAAATAGTAGCCTTGTTCCGTGACATCAGCATTCTCCAGGGTTGAACGGTCGTATTCTCGGGCCGCTACGGACGGGTTGCTTAGTTGCGGGACCGCATAGGATGAATAAACCGTAAGACAGTGACTTTCGTAGGACAGTGACCAAGGTTCAAAGCAAGGACTATGCCATGCCCGTATTATCCATGGGGAAACAAGTTCTGATTATATTGGAAACCGAACAGTAGGGTGCATGCGAGGTCGCCTGGCCTCGATCACGCGGCACTTCATCACCGACTGCGATTATGACGCATCGTGGCTAAAATTCGTGGTTGTTATCGGCCCAAAAGCCGTGCTGTGCTTCGAAGCTGTATCTAGCGGGAGGCATCGTTCATGGATCTCGGGCTCAAAGGCCGGCGCGCGCTCGTCACCGGAGGCACAAAGGGCATTGGCCGCGCCATCGCGGAGTGCTTCGC
>CAXTJW010000043.1:0-4111 GCA_964244305.1 uncultured Acetobacteraceae bacterium | reverse complement strand
CGCTCGTCACCGGAGGCACAAAGGGCATTGGCCGCGCCATCGCGGAGTGCTTCGCCGGCGAAGGCGCGGATGTCGCCCTCTGCGCCCGCAACCCTGGCGAGGTCGAGGAGGCCATCAACGCGCTGCGCAGCAAGGGCGTGGCGGCATTCGGTCAGGCTATCGATATCTCCGATGGCCCAGCGCTGCACAGCTTCGTCGAGGCTGCCGCCGCGGCATTGGGCGGGTTGGATTTTATCGTCGCCAACGTCAGCGCCTTGGCGATCGCCCAGGATGAGGCCGCCTGGCGCGCCGGGTTCGAAACCGATCTGCTGGGCGCGGTGCGGCTGGTCGAGGCCGCCCTGCCCTACCTTGAACAATCCAGCGCCGCCTCGATCACCTTCATCTCCAGCGTCTCGGGCCGCGAGATCGATTTCGCCGCCGGTCCCTATGGGGCGATGAAGGCGGCCCTGGTGCACTACGCCCAGGGCCTCGCGTTTCAGCTCGCGGGCAAGAACATCCGCGCCAACACGGTTTCGCCGGGCAACACCTATTTCGACGGCGGCGTGTGGGCGCGCATCGAGCGCGACAACCCGGCGTTCTTCGCCCAAGCCCTCGCGCTCAACCCGATGGGCCGCATGGGAACACCCGACGAAATGGCGCGCGCGACCGTGTTCCTGGCAAGCCCGGCCGCAAGCTTCGTCAGCGGCACGAACCTAGTCGTGGACGGCGCCCTAACGCGAGGCGTGCAGCTGTAAACGGCTCGAACGCTGAACCTACCGTCGCACGCGCTGGTCCCCGGTTCAAACCTCGGTCAGCCAGCCCGGGTTGTGGATCGTGCCGTCGAAATGCTCGGAGATCTTGTAACGCTCGGTTTTGCCCGTCATCGCGATCTCCGCGCTGCGGGCCAGCAATGCCGCGCGGAACTCCGGCGTCGGCGGCATATAGGTGCGCACCGCCTCCAACGCCTGCTGCAGGATGTCCATGCTGTCGATGCCGGTCATCTGACTGCTGATTGGCAGGCTCATCGGGTATTGCAGCATCTGCATCGGCGGCATCACCCGCGATTGCAGGATGAACGGGTCGCCGAACGCCTTCATGCCGATGATGCCGGTGCCGCGCGCCACCGCCATCGGCACCACGGTCTGCTCGAAGCTGTCGTAATGCGCATCCATGATATTGAGCGGCATCTGCACGCTGTCGAAATGGAAGCCGTGCTGGTCGGCGGTCTCGAACATGCTCGCATGGATTGCCGGACTCTTGTGGCCGGTGAAGCCGATGTAGCGGAGCTTGCCTTGCTCGCGCGCCTTCAGCACGGCCTCGAGCGCGCCGCCTTGGGCGAACACCCGCGCGGGGTCGTCCGGGCGGATGATCTCGTGGAACTGCAGCAGATCGAGATGGTCGGTCTGCAGCCGGGCCAGCGATGTTTCGATCTGGCCCATCGCCGCCGCCGCGGTGCGCCCGTCGATCTTGGTCATCAGGAAGACGCGCTTGCGGTAGCCCTGCTGCGACAAGGCCAGTCCTAGCCGGACCTCGCTCTCACCGCCGTTGTAGTCCCAGCAGTTGTCGCAGAAATTGATCCCGGCATCGATGCTGGCGTGCGACACCCGGATCGCCTCGTCCTTGGTCATCCCGCCCGGCTTGGCGAGGTGATAGCCGCCAAGGCCGACCAGCGACACCGCCTCGCCGCTGCGGCCCAGCGCCCGGTATTTCATGTCCGGATGCTGCGGGATCGCGGCGGTGACGGTTCCGGGCTGCGGCGTCACGCTGCCTAGCGTCACCACCGGGGCAGCGTCCGCAGCCGCGGTGCCCAGTGCCGTCACGGCGCCGACGGTCTTGATGAAATCACGACGATCCATGGTCGTACTCCCCTATTCGATCAAGCAAGTGTCCTGCCCATCACGCGCAGAACTCGCAACGCGGCACAGGCCGCGCCGTATCCATTGTCGATGTTCATCACGGTAAGGCCCGGCGCGCAGGACGCCAGCATCGCATCCAGCCCGGCACGTCCGCCGGCGGCAACCCCGTAGCCAACCGATGTCGGCACGCCGATCACCACCCCCGGCAACAGCCCCGCCACCACCGAGGGCAACGCGGCATCCATGCCCGCCACCACGACGACGACCGCATAGGCGCCAAGCTCATCGACCCGCCGCAGCAGGCGCCACAGCCCGGCCACGCCGACATCGGTCACCTCCGCGGCATCATGCCCGGAGAACCGCAGCGTGCGCACGACCTCCCGCGCTACCGGCACGTCCGACGTTCCCGCCGTCACCACCGCCACATGCCGGCCCTCCCGCAGCGTCGCGGGCTGCCCATGCCAAGCCGTGCGCGACACCGGATCGTAGTCGAGCCGTGCTGCAAGGTCCTCGGGCAAATCCGCAATCCGTGCTGGGTCGAGCCGGGTGAGCAGCAGCGGCGTCTCCGGCACCGAGCGCAGGATGTCTGCGATCTGATCCGGCGATTTGCCTGCGCAGTACACGGCCTCGCCGAAGCCGATCCGAGCGGCCCGCCCGCTGTCGAGCTGAAAGTCGGTCATGGCTGTGCCGGCCGGGGAACGTCGGAGGCAGGCCGGAGGAACGCACTGCCGGTCCGGTAGGCGGCGAACCCAAGCGCGCGGGGAGGCTCGCCAGCCTGCGCGACAAGCTCGGCGACCGTCCGGCGCAGCGTCGCATCCAGCCCGTCCTGCACCGCCTGCAGCGACGCCGCGTCGAGCTCGATCATCAGCCCGTCGCGGCGGACCCGGCAGCGCACCACACGTCCCTCGCTGCCGAGCTGTGCTGCCACCGACCGCTCCACGGCATGCACCAAGGCCAGCGTCGCCGGTTCAATGAACAGCCCGGTCTCGATCCGGCTGGACAGGCAAGGCGCCGATGGCAGCTCGGCCAGGTGACCGAGGCCCACCAGCGGTGCGATCCGGCGCAGCGTCGCCTTCGAGATTGCCGCCTCAACGAACGGATGCCGCACGCCGTGGGTCTCCGCCGCCTGCAGTCCGGGCCGGTAGTCGCTCAGGTCGTCGGTATTGGTGCCCGACAGGACCAGGGTATCCGTGCCGCGCAGCCGCGTGGCGATGGCGCCATACAGGTTGGTCTTGCAGAAGAAACAGCGGTTCGCCGGGTTGGCGCGATAGCTCGGATCATCGAACTCGCCGGCGTCGAACACCACCAGTCGGGCTCCGAGCATCGCCGCCAGCGCGCGGGTCCGTTCGGTGGCTTCCTGCGGCACCGCCGGGGAGGTCGCGTGGTGCAGCGTCAGGCGACCGCCCAAAACCGGCGCGGCGGCGGCGGAAAGCGTCAGGCTGTCGATCCCGCCGCTGACCGCGATGGCGACGCGCGGCGCGTCCAGCCGGGCCAGCAGCGCCTGCAGCCGGTCGAGTGCCGCACGCGGCTCCAGGGTGTCCGTCGCCGGGGTCACGGCGTTTCGTCCTGGGCCATCGCCATTGCTTCGGCCTGCCGCCGCAGCCGGGTGCGGCTGGCATGGCCGGGCACGCCGAGCAGATGGTCGGCCTCCGCCTTGCCGGTTCGGCCGTCCGGACGCTCCACCAGCTTCACGTCGACCGATGCGCCGTCGACGACGGTGTGGGCCATCCGGCGGCGCAGCGCCTGACCCTCCACCAGATGCGTGCGCAATCCGATGGTCGTGGTTTCGCGAAAACAGGCAGCGGCAACGTCGGGCAGCGCGTCCGGCGCCGCGAGAACCTGCACGTGCACGGCCATGCGGCCCTTCTTGCCGATCGCCGCCATCTGCATGACGTCGTGCACGCCATCGACCACCCTGATCCGGTCGAGGCCGGCGGCGAGGTCCTCGCCCGACTGGTCGTCCACCTCGAACGCGATCACGCCGAGCGAGCGGTGTCCGGTGACAGGCTCGGAGGGCCGGGACGTCTCGGTCACCAGCACGCGCATGCAGTTGCTGGTGCCCGGCAGGATTTTGGTGCCGAAGCCGATGCCGCTGCCGGCCAGGCGTCCGGGCGGCCGGCTACCGAGCAGGCCGGCGTCCTTCAAGTAGCGCAGGATGGCCGCGCCGGTGGGGGTGACGCGCTCGCCGGGAATGCCGTCATCCAGCATGTCGAACCCCTCCAGCAGCAGCACGGTGGCCGGTGCCGGCACCGGCATGATGCCGTGCGCGGTGCGGA
>CAXTJW010000042.1:0-16453 GCA_964244305.1 uncultured Acetobacteraceae bacterium | reverse complement strand
GGCCGGATTGCTTGCCGCGCGCCGCCTCGCGGTCGCCGCGGGTGTGGGTGGCGCGGGGCAGCATGCCATATTCGGCCGTGACCCACCCGAGCCCGGTGCCGCGCAGGAAGCCCGGCACGCGCCCCTCGACGCTCGCAGTGCACAGCACCTCGGTGCCGCCCATGCGGATCAGGCACGACCCCTCGGCGTGGTGGGCGAACCCGGTGACAAAAGATACCTCTCGCAAGGCGTCGGCGGCGCGGCCGGATGGGCGCATGGTGCTGTCCTGAACGTTGGGCTGAGATATATCCCAGGCGGGCCCTATATCCTAAGCCGGGCGATGATGGCAGGGAGCTTAGGGCGGCAGCATGACAATCGGAGTGGGCATCATCGGCGCGGGCATCATGGGCGAGCGGCTGCTGCGGGCGGCGCTCGACCACGCTGGCGATGCCGTGCACGTGACGGGGATTTGGGACCATGCGCCGGCTGCGCTCGACCGGACCCTGGCGCAACTGCCGGGCGTGCCGCGCGCGGCCTCGGCAGAGGCGGTGATCGAGGGCGCCGATTGCGTCTATGTCGCGACGCCGCCGGGGACGCATCTGGGCTATGCCCGTGCGGCGATCGCGGCCGGGCGCGCCGTGTTCCTTGAAAAGCCGCTGGCGGTCGACGTTGCGGATGCGGAGGCGTTCGTGCGGGAGGTGGACGTGCGTGGCGCCGGGGCCGCCCGTGTCGCGGTCAACTTCCCATTCGCATCGGCGTTTGCGGTCGAGCGCCTGCATGGCTGGCTGCGCGACAACGTCGCCGGCGCGCCGCGCGGCTTCACGATCGACGTCGGCTTTGCCGCGTGGCCGCGGCCATGGCAGCAGGACGCCGCCGCCTGGCTCGACAACCCGGCCGAGGGCGGCTTCACCCGGGAGGTCGTCTCCCACTTCCTGTTCCTCTCGCGCCGGCTGCTGGGCCAGCTCTATTTGAAAAGCAGCCAGGCCGAGTATGGCGTCGACGGCGGCACCGAGCGGCGCATTACGGCGCGGCTCGACGCGGGCGGGCTGCCGGGACGCCTCACCGGCAGTGTCGGTGACACCGTAAAGGACGACCACAACACCTGGACCATCCAGGGCGTCGCCAACATCCGCCTGCGCGACTGGTCTATCGCCGAGCGGCAGCGGCCGGACGGAAGCTGGGCCGCCGACCCCGACGCGCTGCCCAACGAACGCATGCGCCCGCTGGTGCTGCGCCGCCAGCTCGAGCAGGTTGCGCGCCTGACCCGCGGCGAGCCGCACCATCTCGCCACCATCACCGAGGCGTTCGACGTGCAGCAGGTCGTCGAGGCCATCCTGTCCGGCCGGGCGATGACCGGGGTCGCGGAGGGGTGATGGGCGAGCGTCCGCCGCGCACGCCGCCCGGCCTCGATCCCCGGTCCGCCTCCGTTTTGCGCGAGATTGTCGAGCAGTATGTCGCGACGGGCGAGCCTGTTGGCAGCCGCACCCTGTCGCGCCGGCTGCCGATTGCGCTTTCGCCGGCCACGATCCGCAATGTCATGTCGGACCTGACCGAGGCCGGGCTGCTGTTCGCACCGCATACCAGCGCCGGACGGCTGCCGACGGAGCGCGGGCTGCGGCTGTTCGTCGACGGCCTGCTGCAGAGCGGTGGGTTGGCCGATGACGAGCGCGACGCGATCGGCCGCGCGCTGGAGGCCCGGGGCCGCAGCCTGGAGGACACGCTGGTCGAGGCGAGCTCCATGCTTGCGGGCCTGGCCGGAGCCGCGGGCCTGGTTCTTGCGCCGAAGTCCGACGGGGCGGTCCGGCATATCGAGTTCGTGCCCCTGGGACCTGGTCGCGCCCTTGTGATCCTGGTGGCGGCGGACGGGGCGGTCGAGAACCGGGTCATCGAAATCCCGCCGGGCCTGCCGCCATCGGCGCTGACGCAGGCTGGCAACTATTTGAACGCCCGCCTATCGGGCCGCAGCCTCGGCGAGTTGCGCCGCATCGTCGGCGCCGACATGGCGGAGGACCGGACCCAGCTGGATGCACTCACGGCCCAGGTCGTCGAGGCTGGTCTTGCGACCTGGACCGGTGAGGGCCGCGGCGGCGCATTGATCGTCCGCGGCCAGGCGCGGCTGCTTTCGGAGGTCACCGGCATCGAGAGCCTCGCCGCGATCCAGATGCTGTTTGAGCGCCTTGAGCAACAGGAGACGATGCTGCGCCTGTTGGAGCTGGCCGAGGCGTCGGACGGCGTGCGCATCTATATCGGCGCCGAGAGCGGATTGTTCGGCGGCACCGGCGTGTCGATGGTCGTGGCGCCGGCGCGCAACGAGGCGGACCGGATTGTTGGCGCCATCGGAGTGATCGGCCCGACGCGGATCAACTACGGCCGGATCATCCCCGCGGTCGACTACACCGCGCGGGTCATCGGCCGGCTGCTGGGGTGAGCGGGACAGCGTCTGCACTCGTTTCAACTTCGTCGACGCTCATCATGATTTATTAGTGATTTGCCGTGTTCCATAACGAACGAAGGCGCGGGTAATCCGTTTTGCATCGACAGGACCATAGGCGGCCCACACCGATGGATGAAACGGATCGCATCTGCCTGCTGCTCGTCGAGGACGACCTACTCGTCCGCACGACGGTGGCGCTGATGCTCGAAGATGATGGATTCAGGGTAGTGGAGGCGTCCACCGCCAAAGAGGCACAGCAGTTGATGCATGGCGGCCTGAAGGCGGTCGTGATCGTGACCGACGTCGACCTCGGCGCTGGACCGAGCGGCATGGACTTGGCCGATCAACTCCGCGCCGAGCAGCCCGAACTGGCGATCATCTTTATCACCGGACGCCTCGCCTCGCTTGCTGGGAGGCGATTGAGCCTTCGGGAGGCGATCCTGCCGAAGCCGTTCGAGGGCAGCGCGTTGTCCCAACTCGTGCGTGAGATGGTACCGCATTAGGGCGTCCGGAACCGTAATAGTGTGTGTGGAACCGTAGCCGTGCATTGGCGTTCGGTGCGCACTGCAATGACGAGGAACGCTACAATGAACAGGCTACAAAAAGGTTTGACTATCGCTTTGGCGTCGGCGGTGTTCGGGGTGCCAGCGATCGCGCAAACCACTTCACCGAGCACGGCGCCCACGACCAACGCGCCGACGGGCGGGGCGACCGGGACCACGGTGCCGGGCATGAGCACCAATACTCCGGCGCAGCGCAGCCCGGCCAACACGAGCAGCGGCTCGCCACCCGCCGTCACCACGTCGAACGCCAACTCGAAGACTTCGGCGGCTCCGGTCAAAGGCCGTAACAGCTTCACGATGAACGAGGCCCGGCGGCGCATCCAGGCCGGCGGCTTTACCCAGGTGACCGGGTTGAAGAAGGACCCGGACGGCATTTGGCGCGGCACCGGCATGCGCGATGGCGCGGCCGTCCCGGTCTATTGCGACTACCAGGGCAACGTCGGCGCGTCTTAGGCTGCGTTTATCACTGAATAGGAGATTTTTCGATGCGTACGATCGCACATACGTTTGCTACATACTCCGAGGCCTCGAGCGTCGTCACTGCGCTCGAGAGTGCCGGCATCCCGCATAGCGACATCAGCATCGTGTCCGGCGACCAGGCTGCAGGCTCGGCCGGGACCGGCACGGCAACGGGCATGACGAGCGGCGATCCGACCCAGGGCGCGGCCACCGGGGCCGGCACGGGCGCGACGCTCGGCACCGTGCTCGGCGGCGGCGCTGGCCTATTGGCCGGCATCGGCTCGCTGGCGATCCCCGGCATCGGCCCAATCGTCGCGGCGGGTTGGCTCGTCGCAGCGCTGACCGGCGCCGGCGTCGGTGCGGCGGCAGGCGGCTTGGTCGGTTCGCTGACCGGTGCCGGCGTCAACGAGGCGGATGCGCAGACCTACAGCAACGACGTAAGCAGCGGCCGCACGCTGGTGACGGCCCGCGTGGACGAGAGCCAGGCGTCGCAGGTCGAGCAGATGATGGGTAAGACCACGCCGATGATGGGCAGCACAACGGCCATGCCATCGACGGGCTACACCGGGACAGCGACCACGACTGGGACCGGGATGCCCGGTACAACCGTCCCCGGCTCGACGACCGTCGTCGGGACCAGTGGAACGCGGACAATCGATGGCTCGACCACGGGCGGCGAGAGCACGCTCAGCCGTGATATCGAGACCGGCGAGCGCTAATCAAAGCGGGGCGGCCGCTCAGTGGGCGGCCGCCCAGTTCTGCCCACTTCCAGTTTCAACGACGAGCGGCACCGAGATGTGCGCCGCCCCCTCCATAACCCGCTTGGCAACGGCGGCGGTTTGTGCGGCTTCTGCCTCCGTGGCCTCGAACAGCAATTCGTCGTGGACCTGCAGCAGCAACCGGGCATGCAACCCAGCCTCCTTCAACGCCGCCGGCAGCCGCACCATCGCGCGCTTGATGATGTCCGCAGCCCCTCCTTGCAGCGGCGCGTTGATCGCCTGCCGCTCCGCATAGGCCCGGCGCTGCGCGAGCTTGTCCGCGATGCCCGGCACCCAGCAGCGGCGGCCCGATAGCGTCAGCACGTAGCCAAATTGCCGCGCTTCCTCCTTTGTGCGCTCCATATAGGCGCGGATGCCCGGGTAGCGCTCGAAATACGCTTGGATATACAGCCGAGCCTCGCCGGGCTCGATGCCGAGCTGACGCGCCAGGCCGAAGGCGCTAATGCCGTAGATGATGCCGAAGTTGATCGCCTTCGCCCGCCGCCGGGTCGCTGCGTCCATGCCGGCCATCGGCACCCCGAACACCTCGGACGCGGTGCGGGCATGGATGTCCTGCCCGGCCGCGAACGCTTCCTTCAACGGCGCGATGTCCGCCGCATGCGCCATCAGCCGCAACTCGATCTGCGAGTAGTCGCAGCTTACCAGCACATGGCCGGGTTCGGCGATGAAGGCGCGGCGGATGCGGCTGCCTTCCTCGGTGCGGATCGGGATGTTCTGCAGGTTCGGGTCGGTGCTGGACAAGCGGCCGGTCGCGGCGATTGCCTGCGCGAAGCTCGTGTGCACGCGGCCGGTTTCGGGGTTGATCTGCCCCACCAGTGCCTCGGTGTAGGTCGACCGCAGCTTCGACAGCTGCCGCCAGTCGATGATGCGGGCCGGCAGCGCGTGGCCTTGGTCAGCGAGGCCCTGCAGCACGACGACGTCGGTGCCCCATGCGCCGCTGGCGAGGCGCTTGCCGCCGGGCAGCTTCTGCTCGTCGAACAGGATCTCGCCCAGTTGCTTGGCGCTGCCCAGGCTGAACGGGCGGCCGGCCATGGCGTGGATTTCGGTCTCCATCACGCCCATGCGCTCGGCGAAGTCGGCGGACATGCGCCGCAGCTCGGCCTCGTCCACCTTGATGCCGGCCTGCTCCATGCGCATCAGTACCGGCACCAGGCGGCGCTCCAGCTGCTCATATAGCGCGAGGCTGTGCGTGGTGCGGAGTTGCGGACGGAGCTTATGCCACAGGCGCAAGGCCACATCCGCATCCTCGGCGGCATAGGGCGTGGCGCGGTCGAGCGGCACCAGCGCAAACGGGACCCGCGCGCGCCCGGTGCCGGTCACGCTGTCATAGGAGATCGGCTGATGGCCCAAATGCAGTGCCGATAGCTCATCGAGCCCGTGCCCATGCGCCCCGGCCTCCTGCGCATAGGAGATCAGCATGGTATCGTCGATCGGCGCAACGTCGGCCAGTCCGGCCCGGTGCAGCACCATGAGGTCGTACTTGGCGTTCTGCAGCACCTTCAGCACCGACCGGTCCGCCAGCAGCGTGGCCAGCGCCGCGAGTGCGTCCTCTGAAGCGATCTGCTGTATTTCTGCGGCTGCGGGTTCCGGGGCCGGGGCGTCCAGCGTACCCTGTGCCGTCGGCTGCGCCACGCGGTGCCGCAGCGGCACGTAGCAGGCGCGGCCAGGCGCGGTCGCGAGCGAGAAACCAACCAGTTCGGCCCGCAACGCATCCAGGCTGTCGGTTTCGGTATCGAGCCCGACCACGCCGGCAGCCTGTGCCTCGGCGATCCAGGACTGCAGATGCTCCAGCGTCGTCACGCAATCATATGGCCCGAATGGCGGCTGTTCCGCAGCGTTGGCGGGCGGCGCGTTCGGCCGCGGCATCGGCTGCGCCGTCCCCGGGCCGTCCAGCCCGAGCTTGGCGACGGTGCTGCGAAACCCCTGGGCGAGCAGCCACGCCACCAGGGTCTCGCGATGCGGCGGCTTGGCGCGCAGCTCCTCCAAAGTGAGCGGCAGCGGCACGTCGCAGCACAATTCAACGAGCTTGCGGCTGATCCGCGCGGCGTCGGCGTGTTGGATCAGCATGTCGCGGCGCTTGCTGGGCTTCATCGTGCCGGCGGCGGCCAGCACGCCATCGAGGTCGCCGAACTCCTGGATCAACTGCGCGGCATTCTTCGGCCCGATGCCGGGCACGCCGGGCACATTGTCGACGCTGTCGCCCATCAGCGCCTGCACTTCGACAACCTTGTTGGGCGCGACGCCGAATTTTTCCATGACTTCGGCCGGGCCGATCGGCTTCTGCTTGATCGGGTCCTGCATCACCACGCGGTCGGTGACGAGCTGCATCAGGTCCTTGTCCGACGACACGATCGTGACCCGGCCGCCGGCCTCGGTCGCCGCGCGGGCATACGACGCAATCAGATCGTCGGCCTCCCAATTCGCGAGCTCCACGCCCGGCACGCCGAACGCGGCCGTCGCGTCGCGCACCAGGGCGAACTGCGGCACCAGCTCGGGGGGCGGCTCCGGGCGCTGCGCCTTGTACTTGTCATACAGTTCGTTGCGGAACGTCGTGCGCCCGGCGTCGAACACCACGGCGATGTGGCTTCCCTCGTGGTTCTGCAGCAGCCGCGCCAGCATGTTGGTGAAGCCGAACACGGCGTTGACCGGCGTGCCGTCCGCCCGCGACATCGGCGGCAGCGCATGGAAGGCGCGGAAGATGAAGCCCGATCCGTCGATCAGGATCAGGTGCATGGGCCCAGTGTCATGCACTGCGTCCGCGACGATGTCCGGCACTGCGCCGGGCATGACGTTGTCTGGCATGGCGTTGTCTGGCATGGCGTTATCGGGCATGGCGCTAATGGTCGCTGTCGCCGG
This sequence comes from uncultured Acetobacteraceae bacterium, assembly GCA_964244305.1. Classification (GTDB taxonomy): domain Bacteria; phylum Pseudomonadota; class Alphaproteobacteria; order Acetobacterales; family Acetobacteraceae; genus CAHJXG01. Next base: position 9,383 of record CAXTJW010000042.1, on the reverse strand, counting down.
CGCCCTCGTTCAGCACGAAGATGCGCGAGCACCAGGGGCAGAAGGTCCGCTGCTGCACGATGCGCAGCCATACCCGCGGGTGGCCGCCCGGCCCCTCGCCGCCGTCGCACGCGACGACGCGGTCGTCGACATGGATGACCTCGGGCGAGCCGACCTCGGGGTGTGGCGTGTTGCCGCCGAATGGCATGTCGGTGCCGGACATTGAATGATCCTCACTGGTCGGGAGCGCCGCGGGATGATACCCCTGCCGCCCGTGGTTTCAAATTCCGCTTCACGCTGCTTGCCGATGTTGGTGTGTCTGGTCCTGCTGGTGGCCGGGTGCGGCGGCCTGCCGTCCTATAACATGAAACTTGCGCCGCTGCCTGCGTCGGCGCTGCAGGCGGACGACGTGTTCGTCATGCAGGACGGCGCCCGCCTGCCGGTGCGAAGCTGGCTGCCATCCGGCAAGCCGCGCGCCGTTGTGCTGGCCCTGCATGGCTTCAACGACAGCCGTGATGCGTGGGAGCTGCCCGGCCCCGTCATCGCCGCCGCCGGGGTCGCATTGTTCGCGCCGGACCAGCGCGGATTCGGCGCGGCGCCCGAGCGCGGTTTCTGGCCCGGCGCGGCGGCCATGGAGGCGGACGCCGCCGCGATGCTGCGCAACCTGCAGGCGCGCTATCCCGATACGCCGGTCTACGCGATGGGGGAGAGCATGGGCGGGGCGGTGCTTATGGCGCTCGCGGCCTCGGGCCAGGCGCCGCCGATCGCCGGCTGGATCCTGCTGGCCCCGGCGGTTTGGGGGCGGGCGCAGATGGACGTGGCGCTCAGCAGCGGGCTCTGGCTGGTGTCGACCGTGGCGCCGGGCCTGAGCGTGACCGGGGCCGAGGTGCCGATCCGCGTCGTGCCGAGCGATAACCGCGATGCCCTGCTGCGCCTGGTGCACGACCCGTTGACGATCCGGCGCACCCGGTTCGACGCGCTGCGCGGCCTGACCGACCTGATGGACGCGGCGCAGGCCGCCGCCCCGAGCCTGCCGGTCCATACGCTGGCGCTGTATGGCGAGCGCGATACGCTGGTTCCGGCCGAGGCGACCGGGCGCGCCTGGGAGGCGATGGGGCCCGGGGTGCGCCGTGGGCTGTATCGCAGCGGCTATCATCTGCTGATGCGCGACCGCGCCCGGATGGCGGTGATCCGGGACGTGCTGGCCTGGATCGATGCGCCGGACGGCTGGTTGCCCTCGGGCGCGGATGTCGCGGCGGGGTCCTGGCGCAGCGCGCATCACTGAGGCGGGTCGGGGCTTGGCGCGGCGGGCGTGCCGGGTTATGAGAAGGCGCGGGACCCGTAGCTCAGCTGGATAGAGCGCTGCCCTCCGAAGGCAGAGGTCATGAGTTCGAATCTCGTCGGGTCCGCCAATCTCTTGTATGACAATACGCTGATAGCTGTCGTGTGACCTCATGACGTCGTGCGGGCGGAGCCGATCACGGGGTTGGATGTGCTCGACCAATCGGCGATGCCTAAGTAGCGAAGCGGCCTGACCCGGCGTCTCGCGCCTGGCCGAGGGCGGCGAGGGTTTCCAGCATGCCAGCGAGCTTGGCCGGGCGAACGCCGCGGAAGTGTTGCGCGAGTTCGTGGGGGCTGGTGATGCCTTTGCCGGACAAGGCGGCGCGCAATGCGACGTATTGGGCGGGGACGTGCTTGGGCCAGGCGGGCAGGACCGCGCCGGGGTCGACGACCATCGCGAGCTGCTGTTTTTGCACGGCTGGTTCGGCGGGGGCCTGGAAGGCGGGGCGGAGCCAGCGGACCTGGCCGGCGGCCTCCTCGGCGGCGCGCTCGCGGTTGAGCGCCACGACGCGTTCGACGATTGCCGCGGCGGAGAGGTCGACGGGCCAGCCGTAGGCGTCGGCTACCGCTTGGTCGAGGCGGTCGTGGAGATTGCGCAAAACTTCGACTTGGCCATCGTGCAGCACCTTTTTGTCTGCATCGGACAAGGGCTTGCCGGCTCGGATTTCTGTTAAAACATTATAGAGGATCGTCAGTGTAAGATTTGGGTGAGCCGAAAGGCGGGTATTTCGCAATACGTCTAACTCGTCAGCCAATGCCGCGATCGTCCCAGCTTGCAGCGACGTAGCGGCCGGAAACGGGAAAGGATTGAAGCACTCCGTTTTAACATAAACAGGATCGTTACCGAAACCTATCCGACTGCCTGCCGCAAGCGCCCATTGCACGTGCATATCTGACATCAGCACGCCAAGGTGAAATGCATCGTCTGTCGCGATGCAGATTAGCTTATTATCCGCCATGACAGAAGCGGTTTGAAATACAAAAGAACGATGCTTTGCAGTTTCGACTGTGACGATATAACGCGCGAGACCAAGCAATGCCGGTCGTAGATCGCGACGGGGCTCACCGAAAGTCCACCAGTTGTGACGGTAAGTGCTTCGGGCGTTATGCTCCCGCTCCGGCTTTACATGCAATAAAAGGTGTTGGAACACCGCCGGAAATCGCCGCCGTACTTGCTCCTCAGTCAGCCCAAATAGGTCGATGACCATGACGTCGCGGCTATGCCCGGTCATGTCCCTCCCGTTCAAATAGGGCCGGATATGCGCATCAAGCCCAGGCACGTTGCCCAAACCCAGCGCCGCCGCGATCTCGCGCGAGACGATAAAACCTGCACCGTGCAGTGACATGCCACGGCTACTGATGCCTTTGTTGGCGCGAAGCGGTTCAGCAGCGTCCAAGCTCGCGCCCACCGTCAAACTTGCATTGATCACTCCAAAGGTTTCCACCAGCACGACCTCAGGCACCACCGCCGCAGTCTCCCGCTCGACCACAAGCAGACGTCCCAGCGCGTCCTCCTGCGTCGCCACCGTCATCGCAATCCGCACCGCCGCGCTGCCCAAGCTCTGCGACCACGGATGATCGGGAATGGCGAACGCCAGGCGCAGCGGCCTCGCTCCCTCCATCGCCGCCGCGATGACCCGACGGCAGAACACCTGCCGAATGCTGTTGCTAGTGATGAAGCCGAACCGCTGCGTCTTGCCCGCCCGCACCGCCTGCGCCGCGCGCCACCAGAAGAACATCGCCAGGTCGGCCGACCGCGGCACCTTGGGATAGGCCGCCCACAGCGCCGCGGCATACCCCGATCCCAACTCCGCCCGCAAATCCTTCCCGGCCACGAAAGGAGGATTGCCGACGATAAAGTCCACCTCCGGCCATTCCGCCTGCCGGCCTCCAAGGAAGCGCACTGCCTCGATCTGGTCGGTCTCGTCCGGCACCGCCTTGCCCGTCGTCGGATGCAGCCTGGTGCGCCCACCCCACGACGTGACCGGACGCCCGGCCTTGTCCCGTTCGATCTCCACGCCGTCCCATGCCAGCAGTGCGTCCGCCTCCTCGATGGTGCGGAAATCATGCAGGATGGGCTCGGCCGGCGGCGTTTTGCCGTTGGTCCGGAAATGCCATTGCAGATAGCCGATCCACAGCACGAGCTCCGCCACCGGCATCGCGCGCGGGTTCACGTCGCGCCCGTGGAACTGGTGCGGACCGACGGTGACGCCCGCCATGTCCATCCGCCCGGCCTGGTTCGGCGCAAAGCCGTCCAGCGCATCCAACACCTCGCCCTCCATGCGCTTCATCAGCTCCAGCGTCACATACAGGAAGTTGCCGCTGCCGCAGGCCGGGTCGAGCACTTCGACATTGCACAGCCGGGCGTGGAAGGCGCGCACGAAGGCCGCCGCCGCCAGAGTGTCGCCGGCCCGCATCGCCCCCTCGGCCGCGCCTCGCACGCCGTCCCACTCCTCGCGCAGCGGCTCCATGACGGTCGGCAGCACCAGGCGCTCCACGAAGGCGCGCGGGGTGAACTGCGCGCCCAGCCGCCCGCGCTCCTTCGCGTCCAGCGCGTTCTCCAGCAATGTCCCAAAAATGGCCGGCTCCACTTCGGCCCAGTCCTTGCTCGCGGCCTCCAGCAGCCAGCGCAGCTCGGTCCGGTCCACCGGCAGCGGCTCGACGCCGCCATGCGCGCCGTGCCGGAACAGGCCGCCGTTGAACCGGGGCACCGTCTCCTCCAGCGCGATGCTGAAGCCGCCGGTATCCATCGTCGCCCACAAATTGCTGACCAGCGGCAGGAAGGCGACCGGATTGGCCCGGCAGCGCTCCAGCAGCTTGGTGAAGCTTGCCTGCGGAAGCAGGTTCACACTTTGCGCGAACATGCAGAAAATGCAGCGCATTAGGAACGTCGCGACGTGCTCCGGCGCGTGCCGGGGGCTGCTGGGAGGACCCTCCAGCGCCTCCGCCAGCCTGGCCAGCAGGGCCGCGATGTCGCTCGTCACCTCGGCCCGCTTGAGCGCCGGGTCGAGCGCCTTGGGATCGGTCCAGATCGCCTGCAACTGCGCGCGCACCTCGGCCCGGCGCAGGTCGGGCAGATAGAGCCGGAAACGCTCGCGGTCGGGGAACTGCGCGTAGTGCTTGCCGGTGCCGGAGAAATCCGCATAGAGATCGAAGCAGAAGCCGATGTCGCAGACGATGAGGAACGGCGGCCAGCCCTCCTCCGGCGGGATATCGCGGGCGTAGCGCTCCGCCTGGCCCTTCGCCTGCTGCATGTATCGCGCCCATTCCGGCGTGTTGCGGATGTTGGACCGGCGCTGGTTGTCGTTAGTTAGATTAGAGCGACGCTGGGCGTCGACCGTCAGCTCGAACAATGCAGGCTTGCGGTCGGGGGCGGCGCCCTGCTTCGCCTCCAGCACGAAGCAGCCGCGCTTATAAAGGTCGATGCGCTTGCTGCTGGTTCCGCCGTCGTCGTCATGGCGCTTGACGGCGCGCTCCAGGCGATAGTCGCCGCCGCCGCCGATCGCGCCATCGGGCCGGGGTACGCCCAGCAGGTCACAAAGCTCGTGCAGGAACGCCGAGTAGTTGGCCCGTTCCGCCATGCCGGTACCGTCCCAGCGGTGGATGAACGTCTCCACCGGTTCGGGACCAAGGTCCTGGGAAGCCTGGGCTTGGAGCAGTGCAATAGACACGATAACGGATTGAACATGCAGCTTTTGCGCAATCACGTCATATTATGTTAGGAAATGCCGCCTTTCGTTTAGTTACAAGGGCCTGCGACTTGGCATTCTTAGCGGCTCGGAAGCCATACCTCGATGGCGCGGTCCTTCGACGCATCGCTGCGCCACGCATGGTTTTCTAGCTTCCACTTATAAGCCATGCCAGCCAGCTCACGGCCGAGGCGGCGCGCGAACTCATGGTCGGACTCGGAATAGAAGTAGATCACCGCATTGGTTTGCACCTCGCCGGCGGCCCCGACATCGACCTGATCGGCCGCAATGCCGGCACGGGCCGCCAGGCGTGTTGCGAGCGCCGCGCCGCCCTCTCCACGTGCGGGATGCAGCACCACGAGGGTGCGGCCATGCGGCAGCGCATCCGGCCGGGCGAAGTCCCCCGGCGCCGCAGCGGCCGGCGGGACGGCCGGCGGCTGGACGGCCCGGTTGCGAGATGGCTGGCTGGCTTGCGGCTGCGACGCGGCCGGGGGCAGAACCGGTGCCGTAACGGACGTTGCCGAAGGGACCGCTGCCTCTACGGCGCGGCGCGTGAGTGGCTGCGATGCCATCGACGCATCCGTGGTGGATGCTGCTCCGTCGTCTTGCGGTCGCGCTGCGGTGCGGTCGGGCTGCGTCCGTGCCGCCGTATGCTCTGCGGGCGGCCCGAGCAACGCCAGGATCAACCCGCCAAAACTCGCCAACGCCGCGACGGAGCACCAGAACCACAGCAAGGGCCGCCACCCCGAAGCAACGTCCTCCTCAGCCCCATATCCGACCAAGGTCATGGGGTCGGTCGCCAAGAGCACGCTCGGGTTCCTATTGCGAGAACGTTCCGTGTTGCTGCCGGGCTGCGACTTGCGGCTGAGGACGATGGGTCGTTGTAGCAAGCAATCTTATCCTTTCCTCGACGGCAGTCCTTATTTCGCGACCATACAGTTAAGGTCGGAAGATCCAGACGTTGTCGTAACAAAATCCGCAACATCGCAACAATAAAGGCGTCGTTCAATCAAGCCGGAGACGTCGCCCTCCTACGAGCATCGCATTTAGCTTGCCAGGCTGCATTAAGACAAACCTGCATAGTCCGAGTGCTTCACGACTCAGCATTGCAACACGGCCACGCCGCCGTGCGCCGCCGGCTGTTGCCGCTCCGACCAAGGCACGCTAGGCTTTTCATTTATGGAACGCCGCCATCTCCTCCTTGCTGCCGGGGCAGCCTGCATCGCCCTGACCTCCAGCCCCGCGCGGGCGGAGCAGGTCACCGTCATGGCGGCCGCCAGCCTGACCGACGCCATGCAGGCGCTCGGCAAATCCTGGGCGGACAAGGGCAACGCGCCGCCCCGCTTCGTCTTCGCCGCCTCCTCGGCGCTGGCCCGGCAGATCGAGCAGGGCGCCCCGGCGGACATCTTCGCCTCCGCCGACGAACCCTGGATGGACTACCTGCAGCGACGCGACCTGATCGCGCCAGGCAGCCGCAGCAGCCCACTCGGCAACAGCCTCGTGCTGATTGCCCCTGCCGATCAATCAGGCGAAATCGCCCTGACGCCCGGCGTCGATTTATTGGCACGGCTGGGGCCACAGGGACGGCTCGCGACCGGGGACCCGGCAAGCGTGCCCGTCGGGAAGTATGCGCAAGCGGCGTTGACGGCCCTCGGCGTATGGGATCAGGTCGCGCCACGGCTCGCCCGGGCCGACAACGTGCGCGCCGCACTGCTGCTGGTGGAGCGCGGGGAGGCGCCGCTCGGCATCGTCTATGCAACCGACGCCGCCGCCTCGAAGGGCGTGCGGATCGCCGGCACCTTCCCGGAGGACAGCCACCCGCCCGTGAGCTACCCCTTCGCACTGACCCGGCGCGGCGACCAGCCCGATGCGCGCGCCCTGCTCGCCTTCCTGACCGGCCCGGAGGCCGCGCCCACCTACCGTAAGCTGGGCTTCTCCGTTCGCGAGTGAGTCTGGGAGCAAATCCCGCCTACTGGCTCTCCGCCGACGAGTGGGAGGCGGTCCGCCTCAGCCTCACGGTCGCCTCGCGCAGTGTCGCATTCGGCCTGCCGCTCGCCATCATGGCCGCCTATGCTTTGGCGCGCGGGCGCTTCGCCGGGCGCTCGCTGTTTGACGCGCTGGTGCACTTGCCGCTGGTGATGCCGCCCGTCGTCATTGGCTGGGGGCTGCTGCTGCTGTTCGGCGTGCGCGGGCCGCTCGGGTCCATATTGCAGCAGTGGTTCGGCGTGCGGCTGGTGTTCAGCACTGCGGGCGCGGCACTGGCAACCGCGGTGATGGCCTTCCCGCTCATGGTCCGCGCCATCCGCCTGTCGCTGGAGGGGGTCGATCCCGGGCTGGAGGCGGCGGCGCGCACGCTGGGTGCCGGGCCGTTCGACCGTTTTTTCACCGTCACCTTGCCGTTGATGGCGCCTGGGGTGCTGGCCGGCGCCGTGGTCGCCTTCGCGGCCGGCCTGGGCGAGTTCGGCGCAGTCATCACCTTCGCCTCGAACATCCCGGGCGAGACGCAGACGTTGCCGCTCGCCATCTACGCCGCCACCCAGACGCCCGGCGGCGAGGCGACCGCGGCCAAGCTTTCTGCCGTTTCGTTCACATTGGCCATCGCCGGGCTGCTGCTGTCGGAGCTGATAGCGCGGCGCATGCATCGCCTGCTCGGGGCCTGATGCTCGAGGTGGCGGCGCGGCATAGCTTCGGCGCATTCACCGTCGACGCGGCGTTCAGCGCGCCGACGCCGGGGGTCACGGTGCTGTTCGGCGCGTCGGGCTCCGGCAAGAGCACCGTGCTTTCCATCGTCGCCGGGCTGCTGCGTCCGCAGGCGGGACGGGTGGCGCTGGATGGTCTGGCGCTGCTGGACACCGCGGCGGGCGTCGACGTGCCGGCCGAGCGGCGGCGCTGCGGCGTCGTGTTCCAGGACGCCAAGCTGCTGCCGCATCTCTCGGTCGAGACCAACCTCCGTTACGGCGCACGGCGGGCGCCCCGCGGCGCGATGGGGCCGGGCTTTGCCGAGGTCGTGGAGCTGCTGGGCATCGCGCCCCTGCTGCGCCGCCGCCCACGGATGCTGTCCGGCGGTGAGCGGCAGCGTGTGGCGCTCGGCCGCGCTTTGCTGTCCCGGCCGCGTTTGCTGCTGATGGACGAGCCATTGGCCGCGCTGGACGGGCCGCGCAAGGCCGAGATCCTGCCGTTCATCGAGCGTCTGCGCGACGTCTCCGGCCTGCCGGTGCTCTATGTGACGCATGCGCTCGACGAGGTCGACCGGCTGGCGGATACCCTGGTGCTCATGGAGGCGGGCCGGGTGCTGGCGGCCGGGCCGCTCGAGACCCTCGCTGCCCGCACCGACTTGCCGGCTCTCAGCGGCCGCCGCGACGCCGGCGCGGTGCTGCCTTGCTCGATTGCGGCGCACGACGCTGCGCGTGGGCTGACGTGGCTCGGTTTTGAAGGTGGGAAGTTGCTGGTGCCGTTGCGGCCGGAACCGGTCGGCGCCCAGCTTCGGCTGCGCCTGCGCGCCCGGGACGTGTCGGTCGCGACCGAACCGCCGCGTGGCATCAGCAGCCACAACATCCTGCCCGGCACGATCGCCGCCATCACGCCGGCCGGCCCGCACGAAGCGTTCGTCACGATGCATGTCGGCCCGACGCCCCTGGTGGCCCGCCTGACGCGCGACGCCGTCGCCCAACTTGCGCTGATGCCCGGGATGGCCGTGTTCGCGCTGGTGAAGTCGACGGCCTTCGACCACGGCTGAACTTGGTGCCGGCGCACGGCCCTGCAAAGTTGTTTTTATATCGGACAGTCGTCATTGCGAGGAGCGATTGCGACCAAGCAATCCGAGGCAAACGCACGAACTCCGGCCCAGTTCGCCTGGATTGCCGCGCCGAAGCCGGCTCGCAATGACGAAGAAAACAAGCTTAATGTAATTCTCGTGCCATCACGTCGCGCCCGCGCGCCAGCGGGGTATGCGCAGGAAGGTTGCTTGCCCGGCTGGCCGAGCGGCCCAGCCATGGTGACCAGGGTCCATACCAGCGCGCCGGTGAACGACGGATACTGCACACCGCTGGGCTCGGTGCGTTCGATCTCGACCACTACGGCCGGCAGCTCCGCCAATCGTAAGGTGCGGGGATGCTCGACCCGCTCCAGCCCAGCGCAGCCCGGAGGCTGCCTCCGGCATTGGCTACTTGGCGACCATCACGTCGGACGACTTGATGACCGCCATCGCGTCGTCGCCGACCTTCAGCGCCAGGTCGTCGATGGCCTCGTTGGTGATCGATGAGTGGATCGTGATGCCGTTGCCGATATCAATATGCACGTGGCCGGTGGTCTGCCCCTTTTCGACCGAGGTGATCTTGCCCTTGATCTGGTTGCGCGCGCTCAGCTTCATCATGG
>CAXTJW010000041.1:0-17336 GCA_964244305.1 uncultured Acetobacteraceae bacterium | reverse complement strand
TCAGGCCCAAAAGGACGTTGTGCATCTCGCTGACCACGCTCGTCGCCAGCTTGGCCAGCCGTTGCGTCGCGATCACCGGGCTGATGCCGCGCTTGCGGCCGCGCGAGCATAGGTCGGTCATCGTGGCCACCCCGAGCCGGCGCGTCTCCGCGTCCCGCGCCGAGGCGGCCAAATGCGGGGCCAGCAGGTGCGCCTCGTCGACCGCGACCAGCACCGTGTGCGCCCAATGCTCGCGCGGGACTGCAAGTAGCCCGGCAAAGAACGCCGCCGCCTTGTTGATTCGCACGTCGGGCTCGAGGTCGGACAGGTCCAGGTGCAGCGGCAGGCGGTGCTGGGGCGCGCGCGACGCCGCCGCGGTCAGTCCATCCGGCGCGATCTCGGCGGCCCGGATGGTTGCCGCGCCTATGTGTCTTGCAAGGTTCTCGAACTCGTTTTCAGGATCGACAAGAATCGTGGTCAGGAAATCGTGCACCTCTTCGACCAGGTGCCGCAGCAACATACTTTTTCCAGCGCCTGACGACCCTTGGATCAGGCATCGCCCGGCAAGCAGACGGTTGAGGTCGAGGTGCAGCGTGCCGTGCCCCGTCTCGCCGAGCGGGATGCTTGGGCCATCGGGGACCGGCGGCGCCGACATGCGTGGCTTTGCCGGTGCAACCAGTCCGGCAGTGGCGAGGCCGTCGAGGCTGGAGGCGGCGAGCGGCCCCTCCCCCACCACACGGCCGTCGTCGACCAGCCGCTGCTGGACGGATCGCGTGGTCGGGAAATCCGGGTCGCTGCGCCGGAACAGTCGTGCGTCGTCCATCATCATGGGTTCTCCTTCTCCAGGGTTGCTCGGAATCCCTTGCCGGCGCCGCACCCCGATGCGCGGGGCAAGGGCGCGCGCTGGCGCGGGCCGCTCGCGGCCGCACCCTTGCGGCGCGCACCGGGCATGCGGCAGGTCTCGTTTCAGGCTTTTCTCTGATCTCGCGTTTCCGTCCCGCTTGCCGAACCGCCCGGCTTCTGCGTCGCGCGCTCGGGTCGGCGTCGCGCCTGCGCTGCTGGCAGCGCCTCGACCCGGTGGGCCGTCAGGCGTCGTCGATGCCAAAAGGGCCCGGTTGGCGGGTGTCACCGATCTGCGGCCAATCCGGGGCCGGCGTGCGCTCAAGCCGCGGGGGTGTGGTGTCACGTCGCGGCTTGGGCCGAAGCGTGCGCGACCAGCGCACCTTGGCGACAAATGCGTTGTTGGCATTGCTGCGCGGGCGGCGGGCGCTGTGCCAGCCGCGTCCTGGCACGTCCGCGTCCTTGATGAACCCGGCGGCGCGGACGCTCGCGCCATCCTCGTCAATGGTTGTGTAGGTGATGATCCGGCTGAACCCGGCCTGCTCGGCGCGGCGCGCCGATGCCGCGTAGAGCTTGGAACAGCATCCATCCCGCAGCATAGGCTCGGTGTCACGCCGGACGCAGAGCCGCGTCACCTCGACCCGGTTGCGTCCCATCAAGGCCCGGGCCACCGGGTTGGCGGTCATGGCAACCCCCATCAGGGTGTGGCCATTCCAGACTTCAAACCCAAACCGCCAGGTCAGCGGCGGCGTCGAATGAGTGTGATGCCTGCCGACGAACTGCGCCGCATCCCGGAATCCGATCGGCCAAACCTGCAGCTTGTAGTCGAGCATGGTCGTGAAGCCATCATCGTCGCAGACCCGCCGCAGACGCTGGCCGGTCAGCAGCTCTGCGCCGAGGCGGCGCGGCAGGGCGCGTGCCCAGGCGGGGTCGTCGCGCATCTCCCTGCAGACGCACTCGAGCAGCGCTGGGCAGCAGGTTTCCAAGGTGTAGTTTCCGTCCGTCCACACCTCCCCAAGCTCCAGCAGTTCCGGCTCGCCGCAGAACCAGCAGACTGGCTTGGCCGGGCCAGCACTGTCGTCATCATGGCCATCCATGTCATGCCGTCCCGGCGGGCGGCGTGGCGTCTGTCGCCCGCCGCCTGATGCGCCCGGTCACGAAAGCCCGGCAGCGGGTCGCCCCACGCCGCCTGGATCCGGTCGTAGGCGCGGGCGAGGACCGCGCCGTTGCGGCCGAGCAGGTCCAAGCGGATGCTCGGCCGGTAGCCAGCCGGCGCGGTCAGCAGGGCCAGAAGCGTGGGCGATGCCGTGCAGCGGGCGCAAAGCGCATCGAGCGCGGGCGTCGGCCGTGGCGCCGGCACCGTGCGGATGTCGACGCAGAACGGCGAGCCGTGCCCGAGTGCGCCGGCCTGGTCGTAGGCCGGGCCGATGGCGGCGGTCTGCCCCATCGTGCCGCGCACCAGCACGGTCGCCTCGCGCCGGAAGCCGGCCACCTCCGGGTAGCTGAACCGGGAGATATGCAGCTCGACGGGCCTGCGCCGTCCGGCGCGGCGGGCCTGCATGGCGCGGCGGCGGGTGGAATTGGATCGGGACATGGTGCACCCCTTTTCAAGAAGCAGCAGGTGGCGTGGGGACAGGCGATGGCAGGTGTTTCGGCGCCCGCGTGGTCGCCATGCGGATCGTGGCGCCGATCGCCTCGACCTGCTTGCGCGGCACGCCGGATTTCGCCGCGAACCAGGCGTCCGGCAGGCCCGTCATCCGTTTGGGATGGCGGGCTGCGGTGGTGGCGATGGTGGAACAGGTCGCTGGGACGGCCGGGGCAGCGGTTACCCTGGCTTGGTCGCGCCGGGGAAGTCTGGATGCAGGACCGGCAGATCCTCCATCGGCAGCGCATCGCAATCCAAGGCTACGTACTCACAACCCTTTTGCCGGGCGAGGCGCATCACGGCTGCCAGTTCGGCCGGGACTGATGCCGCTGGGGCGTCGCTGGCCCAGACGAACCAGCCTTGGCGGGTGCGCCCGCCCAGGATCTCGGCATTGGCGTTGCGCGGGTCGCGCACGGCCTTGTCGGACGTTATGCCGTCCAGGAACTCCCAGGTCGCGGGCGAGAAGTGGCCACTTGAGACGTCCAGGAACCGGCGCACGGTCACGACGGCTGCTCCCCGTGCTCGGCCGCGCGATCGAGCGGTGTCCACCGCTCCCCGGCCGGGGCGACGATGGCGTAGACCAGGTCGATCGGCACCCGAAGGCGTCGGCCCTCGTTGTTCAGGACGGTGACGCAGCCCGGCATCTGCGCGCCGTCCGCGACGACGTGAAAGATTGCGAACGCCGGATCGTCCGGGACAAAGGAACGGTTCGCTGGCCCCATCGCATACCAGCGTCCGACCCGCGTTGGTGCGTTTGCTTTGGTTTGGACTTTGGCGACGTCTGGGTAGTCCGGGCCGCTCATGGCGGCACTGCCGATTCGGCAATGGCCGTATGGTCGCGATCCCGGCTGTGGTCGATCCCGTCCGGGCCGTCGCCGACGTGGTGGGACGTGCCGCCAGCTGCGATGAACATAAGCTTGCCGCACTTGCCACAGTCTGTCTCGTGAGCGGCGGCGGCGACCTCGGCCAGGTCGGCGCAGAGCTGGCCGGCGACGCTGGGGTTCGCGTCGATCAGCTTGTCGATGAAGCCGAGCAGCACGCCGACCTGCGTCGCCTGAGTCCAGCCCTGCGCCACGGCCACAGGCTCCAGGATCGTTTCTGCCCTTAACGCGTGCAGGCCGGCCGCGCCGGTCCGCTGCGCCAGCCAGTGCTCGCAGTCCAGCCAAGCCAGGCTGGCACGCCGGCCGAGGTCCAGCACCTGCGCGCCACCCCCATAGGCGTCCAGGCGAGGCTTGTCGCAGCCCAGCCCCCAGCGGAAACCCCAGACGCCGGAAAGATTCAGCGCCTCAGCACATTGCAAGACGTAGGCGGTCACCTGCTCGACGTCGCCTCTGCTGTCGTCGGAGTAGAGCCACAGCGAGGCATCGTCGTCGCTGTCGCGCTTGGCATCGAACCCGATTTCGTTGCGGCCGGTCATGCAATCGGCCTCCATCTGCTTGTAGAGGGCGAGTGCCGCATCGACGTTACCGGTGCCGACCGGGAACAAGCAACTGAATGAGGTCGTGTAGTTTGCCACGAGAGGTCTCCAGATATGCGAAAGGCCCGCATGATGGCGGGCCTCCGGGATGGTGGGTCAGGTCGTGCCAGGGTCGCGCTGGCTGGCGACGCCGCTATTCGTAACGCGGCCGGGCTGCCGGGAAGCCGGGCGGCAGGCTTGCGGCCTGAAGGACATGGATCTCGAAGACGCCCTGGCTGGTGGAGGCGTGCTTGAGTGGGTGCCCGGCGTTCAGCTTCAGCAGGCTCGCCTCGAGCGTCGCCGCGTAGGCCTGCGCCTTGCTTTCCGTCAGGAAGGAGCTGGGCGTACCGCCCGAGGCGCGGTAGGTGTCGGGATCGGTGACCAGATTACCTTCCGTGAACCATCAGCCACCCTCCTCGACGCCTCCGAAGCTGAGCGTGACGAGGAAGCAGGCGGCCCAGAAAAGCGCATGGTTCGGGACGGCCTCCGGATCGCCGTCGGCGTTCAGCGCGTTGCATGTGCAAGCTTCGTTCATCGGTGTTCCCTTGCATGTCTTGGAACACCTCTCACGCGCCGCGGCCCGGCTGGCGGGGCAAAGGCGCGCGCAGCGCGGGCCGCAGGTCCTTGCCTTTGCGGCGACGGACGGTGCTGCGGCAGCTCCGTCCCTCTGTTTGCTCGTTCTATGTCTTGTTTCTGTTTGCTCTAAGCTGCGAGACGAAGTGCCGAGCGTGTCCGCCCAGGCCTTGAGGCTAGAGCTTCCGCGCCAGCCTTTGCATCAGGCGCTTCTCAAGGTAAATGCCTGTCCATAGAACCGCGATGAACGGTCCACCGATGATGAAGATGTTTGCAATCATCTCACTCACGGCCACTCTCCTGTTCTTGCGCGCCAACTGGTACAGCATAGCCCATAACGTGCCAGGCCAGTAGCTCAATCAAGGCTACGGCCATGCCACCACCTATCTTCGTCAGTATGCTCGGAATCACCATCGGATTGAAGATGGGAGCGATGATGGACGCCACCAATATGCCGATCGCGACCAGCTGCGCGCCGCTCGCCAGCATTTTGAAGCGTTCGGCCTGCACTGCAGGGTTGTCCGTTCTGCCCAGGACATATCGTAACACCATGTCGAGGCTCCTCCGGTTCTATGTCATTGCTCTGTCAGCCAGGCCCGCAGCCGTACGCGAATGACGCCGATCGGGCCGTTGATCACGGCGCAAACCTCCGGTTTCGCCGGCGTCACCGGCGCGGTCGCTCATTGCCGTACCTCCTGCCGCGGGTGCAGCGGCGCCGTGGAGTCCCGGTCGTATAGGAAGCCCGGAGCCGCCACCAGGGCGAACAGCATCGCTGCCAGTAGCACCGCGCCGATCGCCACGCGCACCTTTTCGTTCCATTTCATCGTTGCCGTCCCTCTGCTGCGTCCTCAGCATTTCTGAGAACCTAGCCCGGCCGCCGCTTCGCGCCGGGTGGGGCAAGGGCGCGCGCAGCGCGGGCCGCAGGCCCTTGCCCTTGCGGCTCCCGGCGCGAAGCGGCAGGGCTTCATCCGCTCCGTCGCCGATCGCCTCGTCGTGTCCTCCCTGGTTCCATGTCGCTCCGGGTGTCCCTCTCCTGACGTCGCGGCCGGGAGATGCGGCCTCGTGCACGGCCTGAACCCTGGCCGACACCGAGGCGAGCGCCGTTCCCGTTTCCCCGTCCCGTGCCAAAGCTTACGCATCAATGGATTTCGACAGTGCAGCCCCAGCCGCTCACGCGTGTCAGTTCCTCGTCCGTAGTGAACAAAGTGAACTCGCCGTCGAGCAGCCATTGCCCGTGCTCGTCCTGCTCGCCGTCGACGATCACGCTTTCGATGTGCTGCCGCACGTTGTCATCCGTCTCGACGAGGACGAACGTGTCGGCAAGGCCGGTGCCGGTGAGCGGGCGGGCGCAGCGCGCCTGGATACGGAGGGGCAACCGGGAGAAGGCCGCACCGAGCCGGGCCAGCGTCGTCTCGCGCTCGATCGCAGCGGTCAGGTCAGCCGGCGCCTCTAGGTATGCCGCACCGTCGAGCTCGCGCAGTTTGGCCAGGAACAGGGCCACGGCTCGGCGTGCCGGCCAGGGTTCCCAAGGTTGCAGGCCCTGCAGCACTGGCAACGGGTCGTCCTGCAACGGCGCGAGCCGGATGCCGAGCGTGTCGGCGAGTTCGTGTCGCTCCCACCCTGCCACATGAATAGCTTCAGACGCGGCAGCAAGATGATCCGCCTGCTTGTGCAGCACATAATCGTCTTGACGCCACTCCAGCAATGTATAACGCTCAGCGATTGCAGCACGAAGCCGACCAGTCAGGGCATGAAACTCCTCTCCGAGATGCGGTTTCAGTGGCGCAATCGGATCGAAGCCAATGAATTCCTCTCCGTCATGCAATAACTCTCGCAATGCTTCCCCAGGCGTCAGTGGCTGTTGCGGTTGCATCTGCTGGCGCAGCACCAGCACCAGTAGGCTGTGCTGCGCCACCGTCAAAGGCAGGTCCCAGCGCTAGTGCCCGCCCCACCGGTAGGTGCGCGACAAGCCGATCGCTAGATCTGAGTCGTGCCAACTGGCAGCTTGAGGGCTGACCAAATCAAGCCGCCGGCCCGAGCCGAGCCGCACCCAGGCGCGATCGGGCTTCATGCCACCCTCCCCTGCTGCAGAATGTCGTTCCAGTCGTTCCGCCCGTCCGGCGGCACCAGCCGCTCCGAGCGCACGCCCGCAGCCGTGGCCATCGCTGCCAGGCGCCCGGCGTAGCGCTCGCCTTGCCGGTCGGCGTCCGTCGCTGCGACCAGCACGCCCGTGGGCTGCTTCGCGAGGTCCTGCAGCAACGCGTCGAGGCAGGCGAGCGTCAGTGGACCCATGCCGCCCGTGGTTGCGACATAGAGCGTGTCGGCCCGCAAGCCCTCCAGCGCCGCCAGGCTGAGCGCGTCGATCGGCGCCTCGCACACCGCGAGCCGGGTTAGCGTGCCCGTGCCGCCTGGAAACCGGAACAGGCTCTTGTCGGAGCCGTCAGAAAAGCCACGCCAGTCCGGGCCGCGCATCTCGATGCCGGTCAGCACGCCTGCGTCGTCGCGGTGGGCGAACCAGGCGCTCGCATACGGCCCCTCCCGCACGGCGTCGAACAGGTCCGCTGCCACCAGCACGCCGGCCGGGATGGCCCGCTCGCCGGTGAGATAGCCCCAGGTGGCCGAGCCCCGGCTGAGCCGCTTGCGCTGCCCCCAGCGCTGGGTAACCGGAATGGCAGGTGCATCGCGCTGCTTGCGCTTGCGCTCCAGGGTGGGGCTGGATGGCCGCATGCCGACCATGCCGCGCAGCAGCTTGCGCACCTGGCCGAAGTTCAGGGCGGGATCGAGATGCTGGGCCAGGCTGAACACGTCCCCCCTGCCCTCGCCCATCGGGTCCCACCAGCCGCGGCCGCCGTGGTTGATGATTAGCACCTCGCCCGAGCCGCGGCGATACTTCAGGCACTTGGCCGTGCTCCCCTCCTTGTCGAGCAGCCAGCCCGGCTGCATGCGCTCCAGCAGCACAGCGCAGCTCACGCCCGCCTTCAGCTGGTCCAGCTCTCCATCCTGTCCGCTCATCGCCGTGCTCCTGGCCGGGTTGGCAGGGCGGAACCGGGGCCGGACGACGCTGCGCCCGCTCTCCCCTCATCGTTCCGTCCTGATCCCCTCCCGGCACCCGCGGGCGTAGGAGGCGGGGCAAGGGCGTGCGCAGCACGGGAGCGCGGAAGCGCGACGCACCCTTGCGGCGCAGCCTGCGGCGGCGGTAGGCCCATTCCCGTGTCTCCCCGTTCGGTCTCCCGTTTTGTCGCGCGTGTGGACGCGAGTGCGGAGCGCGGTCTGTGCCATGGTCAGGGAGGGCACCTGCCGGGATGGCCGGACCAAGCAGGCGGAACCTCAGCCTAGATCGTGACTGGCTGCAGGGCTGGTTGGTTACGGCAGGCTTGTGTGCCAGCATCCAGATCAGCAACGATCCGAATGAACCGGGACCACGAACATTGCCGAGCTAGCCGAGCGGGTCGCCACTGAGCAGAACCTAGACAAGATGCAGGCGCGCAAGGTGATCGAGGCGACGCTGAGGGTCGTGGTGGATGCCGCAAAAGACGGCGCCGAAGTGAGGCTGAACGGGTTTGGCAGCTTCAAGGTCCAGGACCGGCCAGAACTCGAAGGCCGCAATCCCGCCACCGTCGAGGCCATGACGCTCTTACCAAGCCGCAAGCTGGCGTTCTCTCCTGCCAAGGCACTGAAGGCCGCGCTGAACGCTTAGCCTCGGGGTCGCTAGGGCGGTGCCGGCGACAGGAGCTATGCCGTTCTGCGCTTGTCAGCCTCAACCACGCGCGTGCCGAAGGCGAACAGGTCGCGGCGGAACCGCAGGTCGTGGACGGCCTGCGCCGCCGGGTCATGCGCCTGGTGCTCCAGGTAGTGCCCCGGCTTGCGCGTCAGGATCTCCTTCAACCGCTGCTTCTTGACCCTATATTCCGAGGTGTCGAATCCCATCGTCTCGACGACAACGGACCGTGCAAATCTGCGGCCGGCGATGGCGTGGATCGTGCCTTCGAAATCCGGCTTCACGACCTGGTCCGGCTCCTTGTCGCCGAAATAGTATTTGGCCCGGTCATCGAGCGGCTTCGTGATCTCGACGGCATACCATTGATCCCCCATCCAGCTTTGGTAGCGGACCAGGATATCCAGGCTCACCCGCTCTTTGCTGCTGTCCAGCGGCAGGATGTCTCTCAAGGACCAACACGGCTGGGCGAAGGCCTTCATGGGCACGGGCTGTCGCCGCCCGTCCGGAGACGCGACCAGGACGGCCACGATGAACGGGCCGGTCCGCGTGTCGCCCCGCCCGGGGCCGAACACGGCGATCGGCGGCCCCTCGACCGCGAGCCTCGTTCCCGAGACAGCCACGATCACCTCGCCCTCGATGCGCACGGCGGTGAACACCAGCACCCCGTGCGGGCGGCGCTCTCTTGGCCAGCGCTGCCTCGAGCTGATGCAGCCGAGCAGGAGGTCGAGCTGCCCCGGGTCGGTGTGCAGCACGTCCGACAACGGCAGGTCGTCACCGAGCAGGATGCCGCGCGCCGCCCGGTACACGGCTTCCCACTGGTTGGCGTGACCGCGTGGCCCGCGGCCGACCCGGCGCACCTGCGCGTCGGACAGCAGTTTGAACAGCAGCTGCGACAGCTTGCTTCGCTCGTAGGCCTTGCACACCTCCCGACTGCGGCCGCTGCGTGCCCCCAGGCCTCGGGCATTGCCCGCGGTCTCGCCACTGTCGTCATCGCCGGGGAGTGCGGCACCGTCCGCGTCGATCTTCCCTGCGAGACGGAATATGTCGTCGGGCTTCGGCTCGCGCACGCCCTTAGCGTAGTCCGCGCTAGCCACGTCGCCCATCTCGAATGGGCAGGCGTCGGCATGGTCCGCGTGGTGCGGGCTGCGCCGGATAAAGCGTTCGAGGACGGGGACCAGGATGGGCGAAGGCTCCTGCATGCCCTCAAGGCAGTCGCACCGGAACCAGCACTCGCGCTGCTGGGCCTGCCGCGCGGCACCGGCGCCGCGCCTGCGTGCCTCGACGGTCGCGCCAGCCCGCCCGAAGGCAGCCAGCATGGCGTCGAACTCGACTGTGCGTAGGTGGCGCACGGGACTGTCGTTCTTGTCGACAAGCGACAGCACGGGCTGCCGCCGTCGACACCACAGTTGCAGCGCTGCGCCGCAAGCGTCTATGGCATCCGGGATGGCAATGCTGGCGCAGAGCACGATGCCGGTCTCCTCGTCGAACGGCGCAAGCTTCGGCGCAGCGGACGCGAGTGCAAACCCGTATGGGCTTGCGGCGTCGATCGCGGTTGTGCAAGGCCATCCAGTGCCGCAATGATCCTGCATGTCCGACCCCGTCGCGAACGGCCCCGCGTTTTCCGGCTAGACCCCCTCCCCTGCCCGACTTCGAGTTCATTCAGGCCAGCTGCTCTTCTGTTTGCTCGACGCCTCCAGTGGGATTCGGATTAGCTCGCATAACCTCGGAAGTCCGAAGATCTCGGTTGACCATCCTGTGAGCATGTAAGCAAACTAGCGAGAGAGTGAGTTAGCTACACGTGGGGAGAGGTTGCATGTTTGTAAATATTCTTGCTTCACGGAAGGGAGGCGCAGGCAAAACGACGCTGGCCTGCCACCTTGCCGTCGAAGCTGAGCGCGCGGGTTACGGCCCTGTTGCGGTCATCGACCTGGATCCGATGGGCGGTCTGAGCGGCTGGTGGGACGCCCGTAAAGCGGAGTCACCTGCTCTCGTTCGAGTGGAGACTTCGCTCGCCGACACGCTGGCCGCGCTACGCGAGGGCGGATTTGCCACGGTTATCGTCGACACTCCGCCGAGCATCGGCGCTGAGGTATCCGAGGCAATGGAGGAAGCCGATCTAGTTCTGGTGCCATGCCAGGCATCTCCGGATGACCTGCGCGCCGTCGGCCGCACCGTTGAAGCGGTTGGGCGCGCAGGTAAGCCAATGATCTTCATCATCAACAGGGTTAAGCCCAGAACGAGGCTGACCGCGGAAGCCGCGGTTGCATTGAGCCAGCACGGGACTTTGGCACCTACGTTGGTCCATGACCGGACAGATTATGCAGCTGCCAAATCAGATGGTCTGACCGCCCAGGAGCTCGAACCGAACGGAAAGGCGAGCGACGAGATGCGCGAACTATGGAACTACATTGCGACTAGGGCCGGGCTGAAGAAGACCGGTGTGGGCAAGAAGGAGAAAAAGCATGTCGCGGCCTAAGCTGACTCCCTTGGCGGCGTTGATGCCACAGAAAGGCACGGCAACACGGGCAGAACAAGTAATCGAGAGAGCGAGAGAGCAAGAGAGTGAACGAGCTAGCGGCCCTTCGAGCGACCAAGCTTTCTCGAAGATTAGTGACCGGATGGCTGCCGACGTTATACCTGCAAATGCCACCTTAAATGAGCCAGAAAGAGAGCTCGCTAACCAGCTCTCCAGAGAGTCAGCGAGCGAGCAACCAAGTGAGGAGGTGACATTGCCCGCGAGAGAGCTTGCGAGCGGGCGAACTGACAGGCGGGTGAGCGGGCCAGCAAGTGAGCGATTGAGCGGTGTAACGGATCCTGACGATCCGGCGGAGTTCATCGACGGTCCGCGGTCGTCGGTCTCTTTCAGGATGACCGAGCGTCTCAAAGACCGTCTGAGGGACTACGCCCATTTCTCTCGCCGCCAAAAACAGGACATCATGGACCAAGCCGTCCACGAACTCCTCAAGAAAGAAGGCTACTAAGAGTATGTTAGCAAGAGAGCGGGAGAGAGAGCTTTCTTGCTCAGGCCTCATCGATATGGGGGGCAGGCCTGATGGCCAAACAGAGCGTGACGGACACCCGGTTACGGGTACTCGATAAAGCGTGTGCGTTGCTTCGGGACCGCAGCCATGCCGCATAGCCTGCCGAACGAGCCGCGGCCACGGCCGCGGCCAACAGGCGGCGCTCTCGTTCGCTCAGGTGCAAGGACAGCGATGCGAAGTGCTTGCGGATTGGGTCAGGATCAATCATCCAAACGGCATAACAAACCTTTCACGCAACAGGTATCCGGAAACCAGACGATCGCTCGCAAACCGATGCGGATATTTCCGGATTAGCCCTGAGGCGCGCTTGCCAAAGCCTTCAAGGCAAGTACGGTCGCTGCGCGGGTGGCAGGGGCTATGCGCCCATTCCGGCAGCGTGCATAGGCCCGCCGTCGCTATGGGTCGTACCGCTGAAAGACTGCGCAACCGCATCGCCTGCCTTGAAGCCGCTCTGGCCGACACGGAAGGCCACAATACCAGCTCGAGCACGAGCTGCAGCAGGCTCGCGCAGCCCAGACCCTTGCAGAGCAATGCGACGGAACGCCTGCTGGGGCCGCAGAACGCCGATACGTGGCGCACGCCGGCCGGCACATTGGGACGCTGACCCGGAACGCGGCTCAATGTCTGTTCTGCGTCGCGTCCAGCATCGGGGACGCGGCTGTGCACACGCCTACCGACGCATGGGCAGACTGCTGGTGGACGCCGAAGGCAAGGCAGGACAGGGGGCGAGCGCAGGAACGGAAGCATCCCTATCCCGGCGGCAATGACCGTAAACCTTCCGTTCCGGATTGTTGCGGACTGTTCAGCCGCGCCGCATGTTGGGGCCTCCATCGCTGCAGTCCTTGCACATGCAATCTCTGCATCGCCTTCGCATTCGGAGCAGGGTCAGCCTTACGGCATCGGCCGGAGCAGGCCCTGTGCCAGGACCACCAAACCTTGTGATAAGGGGCTTCGCGTGGCCGTTCTATCCGTAATCTGGCGCAGACGGTCGCGCTCCTGTCGAAGGGAACCACATGTTTCCTCGCACAACGCGACCATCTCTACTGGTTGCGGTTTGAAGCGTCGGGTGCGTCGCCACGTGCGGGCAGCAGCCTCAACGGCCCATAGCGGGTAGGCGCCCAGGTCGTCTGCCCAGTCATCGGCCAGGCGTTGCTCGACCTCCGGCGGATGCGGGTCCATCCGGTAATGGGACAATAACGCCAGCATGCGCGCCAGCAACGCGCCCCGATGGGCCGGCTGCAGGGCGTCGTCCAAGACGCGGAGGCGCCGTTCCACCGCAACCGTCTCCGCAGGGTTCTGCATGGCTGGGGGCGACCAGCGCTCCGCGCGGCGGGCTGGTCCGGCGTCCGGGAACAGGAAGCGCCGCTCCGCAATGCCGCGCTCTAACACGGCCGCGGCGACTGGGCAGTGCGGAATGCGGGGCGGCGCGTCTCCGGCGGGGACGGGAAGTGGAGCAGTAGGGACGACATGGGGGTATTTCGACACGTGCACGGGCATTAACTCCAGGGTGAGGGCGTCGGGGCCGGGGGCATGGCTGCGGCGGCGGCCCAGGCGGCAAAACGCTGAGTGGGGAAAATTGAGCCGCGGGCTACACCGTCCGCGGTTGGACGAGGGCCGAGCGGCGTGCGTCCTCCACAGCGTCGGGGCTGGGTGCCGTGGTCCTCTAGCAGCCAAGCTAGCCAGGCATCACCCAGGTGCCCGGTGCGATAGCGATAGCCCCGGGCGCGACACCGGGCCCGGAAACGGGCGGTGTGGGCCTGCAAATCCGCACCAGGGCACAGACGCATGGCCTCGGCCATATCCGAGGCGTTTGGTTCCCAGTCTGCGGGAACCTCGGCGTTTGCGTCACAGTTGATCGCCGTCGTGCTCTGGGCGTGCGTATTGTCTTGTTCAAGGATGAGCTGACTCGTGTCATGGGCCTGACAAGGGGTGTCCACGTTCGGCACAGGCCCTGTCACGTCGGCTTCAGGGGCAGTCTGGGTAAGCTTAGGCAGGTACTCCGGCAACGTAGGCGGCAACGTGTCGTTGTCGCGCGCCACATTGTCCAGCGGCCTCAAGCGCAGGCGATACAGGCAGGAGGTGGTACCTCCATTGCCCCGCGAACGCCCGGTTTTCTCCAGCAAGCCGGCTGCGGCAAGCTGGGCCACTACGCGGTTCACCCAGGGCCGGCTGCGCCGCAGACGCTGCGCCAAGGTGGCCTGAGACGGAGTGCACACGCCATGCTCGTCCGCATAGGTGGCAAGGGCCGCCAGCACGCTGAAGCAGTCGGCGTCCACATCCGGGTGCAGCAGCCACCACGCGGGCACCCGGCCCCATCGCACAGTTGTTCGAGGCTCGGTCATCGCAGAATCCTTTCATCGCACCGGCGCAGCGCGCCCGTGCCGCCAGGAAAAGGCCTGCCGCTGCGCTTGGCAAAGTGACGGCGGAAGGTTTACGGTGCAGGAAAGAATGTTTGCGGTGCGCCGGGGGTGTTTCGCAGTGCGGCGCAGGAGGTTGCCCGTTCGGGAAGGGAGGTTTCTGGTGCAAAAGCGGGAGCTTTCCAGTGCGGCCCGACCAGGACTCCACATCGGCTGTCACAGCCCTGCACCGCAAACCTCTGTTATGTCCCGTCCATGGCTGCCGTTTGCTCTGCTAGGCAGTGGGCCGCACCGAAAACCTCCTGGTCTCGCTAGTTCTTGGAAGGTTTCCGGTGCGCCCGGGCATCAGCCCGGCCGGTTCAGGAGGTTTGCGGTGCAGGGTAGGGGTCTCTGGCTGCCTGCTCGTTGACTGTCACCTGCGCCCTCCGTATCTGCCCCTACCGCCTGCTTGCGGCACTATCTACTGAGCGGTGGACATTCGAGCCGCTACTTCGTGGCCCCTGAGCGGCCGCGTCGCTGTGCGCCGTGCGGCAACGGCGCGATATCCTCGGCTGGGAACGCTACAGCCACGGGACAGTCCCCTGACGGGAACACTAAGCGGGCACTGAAAGGTTTCCGATGCACCTGCGCCGCAAAGCTCCAACCTTAAGCCCCTGCACGGCAAACCTTCGTTGCTGCATCGAAAACCTCTCTCTGGTCGAGCTATTGGGCTTGTGCGAATCTTCCCGCCCGCAGCATCCTTTGAGGCAGGAGGCCTTTCATGAGCAAACCCGACCCCCGGCGCACCCCGGGCGCGCTGTTTCCGTTGCAACTCGCGTTGTGGGAAGTGCCAGAGCCGGACCGTACCAACATGGTGGCGCTCTACGATATTGCTCCACGCTTTTGCTTCGACATGCGCGACGGCGGCGAAGGCAGCCGCAAACTGATTGAGCGCGAGTTCACCTTCGGCCCAAAGCGCTACCGTGTCACCCTTAAGCCCACCCAGGTCCGCACCCCGGACGGCACGATCGTGGACCGCTACCTCGGCGAGCGTGAACAGATCGTTGAGGAGGTAATCCGGCGCATCGCCGGCAACCGCTCTCGCCTGCGCCTGCACGACGGCGTGAAGGTCCGCTTTCCCTTCACCGTCGGCGAGATACGGGACGAGCTGAGCCGCGTACGCCATTCCTACAGCTTCGCCGAAATCCGGGAAGCCATCACGCTGCTGAACGAGGTCCGCCTGGTGATCCAGGACCTAGACGCTAAGGGGTCGCCCGTGTTGTCCTCGGCCGCCTTCCCGGTCATGGGCCTGCGCCGCAGAGGTGACGACTTCGACAGCTTCGTGGAGTTTAACCCGCTGGTGGCGGACGCTATTCGCCTGCTGGACTTCATGCAGGTGGACTACGAAACCCTAATGAGACTGCACGACCCTGTGGCGCGCTGGCTGTTGAAGCGCCTGCACAATGAGATCGCGGTGGCTCGTCAGCCCGTCCAGCAAATGACTGCCACCGGAATACGCCGTGATTCGGGTATGCCGGAGTGGAAGACCACCCGCAATCTCCTCCGCCGCGTGTCCCAGTCCGTGGAGGTGCTGCGGGACCTCGGTGTGCTCGACAAGGTGGACGCCGAGGAAGTGATGGAGGGGCAGCGCAAGGTAGACATTGTGTTCACTGTCAGCGCCAGCCCGGACTTCATGGCCAAGGTCCATGCGTCCCGCCGCATCGCGCGCGCAAACCGGGAGGATTTTTCCCGCATCACAGGCGGCCGCACGCCAGATACTGGCTTCGCCTCCGCCGCCCCGGCCGAGGTGTTCCGCCTGCGCGACGCCCGCGCGCCGGCGCTGGAGGAGGAGGCTGCCTGACGGCCGCGTTCCAGCCCGTGAGGGGGAACTCCTTGGTGTCGGTGGAGCAAGGTCCTTGCGGGCGCTTGAGCAAGGGATACGGTTCGTGTGCTGGTTCGCCCCAATTACCAATTAGACGCGCCCTACGACTTCAGGACGGGTGGCTTCGTGTTCGGGACAATTGTTGAGCCCCTGACGCCGCGGCAGCACGTGCTGCTGGCTTAAATCAAACTGCACCCCCCGCGTTGCGCCTGGTCTCACAACGCTCTGGGAACGGCCAGTACTGCAGCAATGTTGACCAGGTCCACCGCCGGCAGCGCGCGCGATGCTGTGGCGCGCTCCTCCCGTTGCGGCGTCTGCGAGCTGTCGAAGGTTAAGATGCGCGGGAAGGCCACCTGCGCCAACACGCCATCCGAGGGCGCCCACACCCAACCCGCACCGCGCGCCAGCCGGGGCAGGGCGGCCAGGATGCGCCGGCCCTCGGCCCGGTCCGCCTGGCCCTCGATCCAGCGCCCGACGGCCTCGCGGTCCTGGCTCGAGGTGAGCTTCATCGACACCAGGATGTCGGCCTGGCTCAGCACGTCCTTGTGCAGCACCGCGGGGCGCTGGGTGATCAGCCACGGCACGAAGCCGCGCACCCGCCCGCGGCGGACGATCTCCTCGACGCGCTGCAGCAGGTCGTCGCCGTCCGGCTGCGCCCGCTGCGGCGCCCACAGGTCGGCCTCGTCCAGCACCAGGTGCAGCGGCTCCGTGTTGGCCGCGAACAGCGCCTCGGTGAACGCCGTCATGAACCCGCGCCGGACAGAGGCGCTGCCCAGGTCGGAGACGTCCAGCACGCAGGCGATCTGGTGCGTGCCGATCAGCTGGCCGAGGGCGGCACCCATGGCCGCGTCCAGCGCCACGTCGGCGTGCAGCCCGCCGAACACCACGACGGGGCAGGGGAGGGGGGACGCGCCGCCGTCGGGTCCCAAGCGCAGGCCCCACCACACCCCGAGCGGGTCCACGACGCAGACCCGGGCGCCCTGACAGATCAGCCGCTCGACCAGGCCCTTGGCGGCGTAGGTCTTGCCTGATCCCGAGGTGCCGACGATGGCGAGGCGTTCGTCCAAGGCCGAGAGGGGCAGCACGCCGGCGATCCTCTCGCCCGGGCTGGTCGCCTCGGGGACAGCCCGGCTGCCCGCGGCCGCGTCGCCCACGGCCCGATAGGCTGCCACCACCCAGCTCACCGTCGCCTCGCTGACCCTGTACTGCCGCGCCATCGTCGCGCCTGTCTCGCGCGTCGAGAGCACCGCTTGCACGATCACAGCCCGCTGCTGGTCGTTCAGCTTCGGCCGACGCCCGGCCTTGCGGTCACCGGCCGGCTGGACAGTAGGTCGGGACCTGCCCCGGCCGCGCATCGGGTCCTGAGCCAGACCAATGAGGCTGCCGATCACCCCCAGCGCCGCCCCGCCTTCCGGCAGAGCAGTGTCGATCCCTTCCCTCAGGCTGCGTAGGCTTGCACCGGCCGTCGCTATATGTTCGACGCGGCGCGCACCTCGGGCAGGGACCGGTGTCGGTTTCAGAAGACGGCTTCAGGTGACCAGAAGAGCGTTGCAGCAGGTCTGCCATCGGCGTGTTCATAGCTGACCGAGCCGCCTCTCTGGCGAGCCATGCCGACTTGTGGGGGGCTGGGTCCGCGCTATCTGGAGATCCTGGCGATCTCGGCCGCGCGGCCTCCATCCTGAAAGCCCGGCGGACCATTAGGCCGCTAGACTACACGCGATAAATGTGGTTATCGCGCGTAGTAGGTTTAATCAGCTTGCCTTTGCGCCCGGCCTCGCCGAGGCTGGCTCAATGACCGCCGAGTCCCGCCTTTGAGCAACGCTGCCCGTGGCACGCCGGCGACGCCGACGACCCTGTCGTGGTGCG
>CAXTJW010000040.1:11387-17346 GCA_964244305.1 uncultured Acetobacteraceae bacterium | reverse complement strand
CCATCGCGGTGCTCGGCCTGACCTTCAAGCCGGAGACGGACGACATGCGCGACGCCCCGAGCGTGCCGATCATCACCCGCCTGGCCGAGGAGGGCGCCACGATCCGCGCCTTCGACCCGGTCGGCATGGCGCAGGCGCGCGCGCGGCTGCCCGGCAATGTCGTCTACTGCACCGACGCCTACGACGCCGTCGCCGGGGCGGACGTGCTAGTGCTGGTCACCGAATGGAACGAGTTCAGGGCGCTGTCCCCGGCCCGCCTGCGCGAGGCGATGCATGGGCGGTTGATCATGGACCTGCGCAACGTGTTCGACCCGGCGGCGTTCGTTGCGGCCGGGCTCGACTACCGCGGCATCGGACGAGCCGCGCCAAAGCCTGGACTATGAACTCCTGGCTGCGTGGCCCCTGATCGAGCGACTCGGTCAAGTCAGTACAAAAACCATTATGGTATTGTAAAGATATAGCTGGTAATTAGTCGCTATCGGCCACTTTGGGGCGCCGTCAGAAGGGAATTCCATTGTCCGCCGACGTCAGCGTCATCGTCCCGGCTTTCAACGCCCAGGCGACGCTAGCCGCTGCGTTGCGGAGCGCCCTTCAGCAATCAACGCCTCCGCTCGAGATCCTGGTCGTCGATGACGGCTCGCTGGACGACACGGCGGCGGTCGCGGCGGCGTTCGGACCCAAAGTCAGGGTCATCCGCCAGCAGAACGGCGGCCCCGGCGCCGCGCGCAACGCCGGCATACGCGCCTCCCGCGGCGCATGGATCGGCCTGCTCGACGCCGACGACACTTGGCTGCCGACCAAGCTTGAGCATCAGCTCGCACTCGACGACGACGACCGCATCGGCATCATCGCCTGCCTCTCCGACAAGCCCGGCCAGGCATGTCCACCCGAAATCGGCTTCGACCAGCTCTGGAGCAACAACCTGCTGGTGAACAGCACGGTGCTGGTGCGCCGCGCCGCTTGGGAGGCCGCCGGCAGCTTCGACGAGGCCCGGGCCCTGATCTCGGTCGAGGACTATAACCTATGGCTGCGCATCGCCGCCGCCAATTGGCGCATCCTGACGTTGCAGGAGGTTTTGGCGCGCTATACCCGCGGCGTCGGCATCAGCAGCGACATCCATCGCCTGCTTGCAGCCTCGCTGTATAATCTCGACCAGCTTGAGCGCGTGCTGGGCCTTCCCGCCGCCAAGGTGGAGGTCCGGCGCATCGCGGCGCTCGATCATTTCGCCAGCGCCGCGTTGCACGAGCGCGATCTGGCGCTGGCGCGTGCGTTGGGCATGCGCGCGGCCCGGACTGGCCCGACGCCGGGCCGCCTGGCCCGCCTGGCCCTCACCTATGTGCCGAGCCCAGTCCTCGACATCAAGCGGCGGGTCAGCCGGGTTCTGCGCCAGCCTGATCCGCCGCAGCTATTCGGCAAACCGGTCGTGCCCGCCGAGCTCGGGCTGCGTCAGCCCGTGCTGCTGGTCATCATCGACGCCGAGGAGGAGTTCGACTGGGCCGTTTGGCCGCCAACCGCCAGCGGCGTTCGCGCCATGCGCCATCAGGCGCCGGCGCAGCGCATCTTCGAACGGTTTGGCTGCGTGCCGACCTATGCCGTCGACTATCCCGTCGCGGCGCAGCGCGATGGCTACGCTCCGCTGCTGGAGTTCCTGCAGTCCGGCGCCTGCGAGATCGGCACCCAGCTCCACCCTTGGCTCAACCCGCCGGTCGAGGAAAGAATCTGCGAGCGCAACTCGTATCCCGGCAATCTGCCAAAGACGCTCGAAGCGGCGAAGCTGCGGATCTTGACCGACGTGATCGAAGCCAACCTAGGGGTCCGCTCGACGCTCTATCGGTCTGGCCGGTTCGGCCTCGGCCCCAATACGCCCGATTTGCTGGCCGGAATGGGCTACCGCATCGACTGCAGCGTGCGGCCGCATTTCGAGAGCGGCGACGACGGCGGCCCGGACTATCAGGACGCCTACGCCCACCCGTTTTGGCTCGATGCCGCGCAGTCCGTGCTCGAACTGCCGGTTACGGTCGGCCTGACCGGAAAACTGGCGCGCTTCCCGGGCCTGCTGTCCCCAACAGCCCACCCGGCGCTCCGGCCGTTGCGGCTGCGGGGCCTTCTGGCACGGGGCCGGCTGTTGGACCGGATCCAGCTTACGCCGGAGGGCACCCGGCTGATTGAGGCACAGCGCCTGACGCGTGCGATGCTCGCCGACGGCCACCGCCTGTTCGTGGTCGGCTATCACAGCCCCTCCTTGCAGCCCGGCAATACGCCCTTCGTGCGCAACGCCGCCGACCTTCAGCATCTGCTGGGATGGCTCGAAGGCTACCTGGAGTTTTTCCTCAGCGAGATCGGCGGCGCGATGGGAACCCCGGACGAGATGTTCAGCTTGGCCGTGCAGGCCCGCGACCGCGCAGGCAGACAGGCCACCGCCGCATGACGGCAAGCATCCTGGAGCGGACTGCGCTCAGCGCCGGATGGGTCATCGGTTGGCGGATGGCGACCCGCCTGCTCGGGCTGGCCAGCACGCTGATCCTGGTCCGGATCCTGCTGCCGGCAGATTTCGGCGTGGTCGCGCTCGGTGCAGCCTTCGCCCAGACCGTCGATACGATGTCGGCACTGGGCACCGACGACGCCCTGGTCCGCGAACAGGAGGCGACCCGGGCGCTTTACGACACGGCGTTCACCCTCAACGCGATGCGCGGCGTGCTCACCGGCGGCGTGGTCGCTGCCGCCGCATGGCCCACAGCCGTCTTTTTCGGCGAGCCGCGGCTGACTTCGCTGCTGCTGGCTTTGGCCGTGCTCGCAGTTGTCAACGGCGGGCTGAATATCGGCGTCGTGGATTTCCGGCGCGACTTTCAGTTCCACAAGGAATTCCTGCTCAACATCCTGCCCCGCGTGGCGAGCGTCGTCGTTACGGTGACGGTGGCGGCGCTGTTCCGGTCCTATTGGGCGCTGGTCGCGGGTCAGGCGACCTTCTGCGTGCTGCGGGTCGCGTCGTCGTACCGGATGCACCCGTTCCGCCCGCGCTTCTCGCTGGTGGCATGGCGCAGGCTGATGCTGTTCTCGGCCTGGGCCTGGACACTTGAGGTCGTGCAGATGATGCAGGCCCGTGTCGACGCCTTCGTCATCGGCCGCTCGCTCGGGACTGGTAGCGTCGGCGCCTACGCGCTCGGCTGCGAAATCGCGACGCTGCCCACGTCGGAAATCGTCGACCCGCTCGGCCGCGCCGCCTATTCCGGGTTCAGCGCCACCCGGCGCGAGGGCGGCACGCGCGCGCTGTTCAACCGCCTGGTCGCCAGTTCGCTGCTGATCACCGGGCCTGCCGGGTTGGGGCTGTCGATGGTGGCGGACCCGCTCGTCCGCGTGGCGCTCGGGGAGCGGTGGCTGCAGGTCGTGCCGGTCATCCAGATATTAAGCCTGTCATGCTGCGCGGCGCCGTTCGGCAACCTGGCCTTCATGGTCCTGCGCACCCATGGCTACTTCGCGACGATCTGCGCGACGGGCTTCTCGGCATTGCTGGTCAAGGTCGCCATGATCCGGACCTTGCTGCAACATTACGGCCTGCCCGGCGCGGCTGCCGGTGCCGCCGCCGCCACGGCGTTCGAAAGCTTGACGTTGCTGGCGATCGTGGTCCTGACCCAGCGCCTGCCGGTCCGTCAGCTTGTCGCCAGCTGCTGGCGCGTGGGCGCCGCATGCGCGGTCATGGCTGGAACGCTCTGGGGCGCTGGGCTCGCATGGACCGGCGGGAGTGAAACCGTCGCGGCCTCGGCATCACGGCTGCTGGCGACCGCGGCACTGGGCGCGATGGTCTATGCCGTGACGCTCGGCGCGCTCTGGACGGCGCAGGGACAGCCGGACGGCGCCGAGGCCGATATGCTGGGCACCCTGCGGCGCCTATCGCGCCGGGTCCGTCGCAACCTGGCCTTCGGCTGAGGGGCGGGACCCGTGCTGGACCGCATCCGCCGCCTGCCGACCAAGGCGGCTGCGCATCTGCGCCTGCTGCGCGACGACCCCGAGCGGTTCGGCCGCAACCTGCTGCAATACACCGGCCCCGCCAAGTTCGAGGCAAGCCTGATCGATGTCCTCGACCAACCGCCGCTGCATGTGCGGGTCGAATTCGGCCGGCCCCCAGCATTGAACGTGCTGCAGCCGGTGCTCAGCCCCGACGCCATGACCGGCGGGCCGAACACCATCGTGCTGCTTGCGGCGCTTGCGGCGGAGGCTGGCGTCCCGGTGCGGATCGTCACCAACCGGGCCGGTCACCGGACCGATCCCGCCTGGTTCGCTGGCCACGTTTCGAGCCTGCTGGGCCGGGCGCCGCCGCCAGGATTGCAGGTGGTCACGGGATCGGACCCGGCCGCGCCGGCGACGGTCGGCGCGGACGATCTATGGCTTGCGACGCATTGGACCACCGCCCAGGGTATCCGCCCGGTGCTGGCGCAGATGCGCCGCCGCTGGTTCCTCTATTTGGTGCAGGACTTCGAGCCGGGATTCTACGCCTGGTCCAGCAACTATGCCTTGGCGCTGGAGACCTACGCGATGCCGCATCGCGCCGCGATCAACGAGGCGTTCCTGGCCGAGTATCTGCAGCGGCAAGCGCCAGGCCGTTACGCCGATCCGTTGTTCCTCGACGCGCAATGCATGGTGTTCGAGCCCGCCGTGGACCGCCGGCTGTTTTATCCGCCGGAAGCCGCTCCGTCGCCGGCAGCAACGACCCGGCCGCGGCGCCTGCTGTTCTATGCGCGGCCGACCAACGCCCGCAACATGTTCGGCCTGGGCCTGCAGGCGCTCAGGGCCGCCATCGATGCCGGCGCCTTTCCTGGCCAGTGGGAGTTCGCCAGCATCGGTGGACGCGGCAGCCTGCCGCCGCTCGCGCTGGGCCGCGGGCACACGCTTCGCCCGGCTCCCTGGGCCAACTATGCCGGCTACGCCGACAGCCTACGGCAGGCCGACATCCTGCTGTGCCCGATGCTGTCCCCGCACACGAGCTATCCGGTGCTTGAGATGGCGGCTTGCGGCGGGATGGTGGTGACGAACAGCTACGGTCCAAAGACGACCGAGGCGCTCAATGCTTTGTCGCCAGACATCCTGGGCGTGACGCCGACGATGCAGGGCTTCGTGGATGGGCTGCGGGCTGCGGCGGCGCAATGCGGCGGGATGCGGCGGGACCGCCTGACGCTCGGCGGCGATTGGGATGCGGCGCTGCGCCCGGTCGCCGCGTGGATGGCGGCTGCCGTGCAGGAGACGCTTGCAGAAAGCTGACAAGAAGCAACGGTTTCGTAACCAGAACCGTCTACAAAATGCGGTATGGGTCATGACAACATGGCTGTATCCCGGCAAGGCATTCATTGGACGCATCAGGCCACATCAAAAGCACTGTCTCCGACGCGCCGCTGGCGGATACTCCGCAAGGCGGCGTTCGCAGCGTGCTGCGCGGCAAGCCGTTCGCTGCAATGGCCTTAGCCGGCGTCGCAGCAGCACTTTGGGGATTACGGACCAGGGTTCTGCGCACGGTGGAACGGCGGACCGAACGGCTGCGGCGTTCGCGGACGGCACCGTCGCAAAGCGACCGAGACCTCGCGCAGGCCGGTGCTGCGCTGCAGACGTCGCTCGAGAGCATCGACCAAGGAGTGATCATGGTCGGCGCCGATCATCGTGTGGCCGTCTACAACCAGCGCGTGTTGGCGATGCTGGACGTGTCGAACGAAATGTTGGCGCACCAACAAGGAGCGGACGGATCGGCTATGGCGGCGGCGGCGCTGCTCGGCTTCGAGCAAGACGGCGGCACGACCGGCCAGCCGCATGTCTTTGAGCGCAAGCAGTCGGACGGCCGGGTGATCGAGGTGCGGAGCCTGCCGCTGCAGGATGGCGGCTGCGTGAGGACGTATAGCGACATCACCGACCGCAAGACGGCCGAAGCGCGCCTCCGGTTCGTCGCCCATCATGACGGCCTGACCCTGCTGGCCAA
>CAXTJW010000040.1:0-11287 GCA_964244305.1 uncultured Acetobacteraceae bacterium | reverse complement strand
CCGAAGCGCGCCTCCGGTTCGTCGCCCATCATGACGGCCTGACCCTGCTGGCCAATCGCCGCGTGCTGCATGATCATCTGGACCGGGCGGTCGCGGCCTCCGCATCGATGGAGCATGGCGTCGCACTGCTTTATCTCGATCTCGACCGCTTCAAGCCGATCAACGACCTGCACGGCCCGGCCATCGGCGACCAGCTGCTGATCGAGGTGGCGCAACGCATGCGCGGCATGGTGCGCGAGGAGGACTTGATCGCCCGCATGGGCGGCGACGAGTTCGCCATCGTGCAGACCGCCATCGGCCAGCCGGAGGCTGCCGCCTCGTTGGCGCAGCGCCTGATCGACCGCATGGCGGAGCCGTTCTTGTTCAACGGGTTGCGCGTGAACATTGGGATGTCGGTCGGCATCAGCGTCCATCCGGTCAGCGGCGCCAACGCGGCGGAACTGCGCCGCAACGCCGACGTCGCGCTGTATCGAGCCAAAGAGAGCGGCCGGAACGCCTATCGGTTCTTCGACGCCGCGATGGACGCACGCCAGCAAGCCCAGCTCCAGATGGAACAGGATTTGCGGGACGCCGTGGGCCTGAAGGCTTTCCACGTGATGTATCAGCCCATCACCGACGTCAAAACCGACACCGTCGTGGGATTCGAGGCGTTGCTGCGCTGGACCCATCCGACCTTGGGCCCGGTCGGGCCCGAGGAGTTCGTGAGCGTCGCGGAGCTGAATGGGCTGATCGTGCCGCTCGGCCATTGGGTGATGGAAACCGCGTGCGCCGAAGCTTCCACGTGGCCCGCCACCCTGTATGTCGCGGTCAACGTGTCGCCGCTGCAATTCCGCCAAGGCAATCTCGTGGACGAGGTCATTGGCGTTCTGGGACGCACCGGGCTGGCGCCGGACCGGCTGGAGCTCGAGGTGACCGAGGGAATGCTGCTGGAGGACTCTACCCCGGTGCTGGAGACGATGCATGCGTTGCAGGCGCTTGGAGTATCGATCACGCTCGATGATTTCGGTACCGGCCACGCGAGCCTCAGCTACTTGCGACGGTTTCCGTTCGACAAGCTCAAGATCGACAAATCCTTTATTCGCAACCTGCAGGAGGACCCACAGTCGGCAGCGATCGTCGATGCCGTGCTGCGGCTAAGCAGCCGCTTGGGGTTGAATGTGGTCGCCGAGGGTGTCGAGACGCTGGCGCAACTCGCCATCTTGCGCGAGCTGGCATGTCCGCTGATCCAAGGATTCTTGCGCGGACGTCCGATGCCGGCCGAAGCGGCCCGACGGCTCGCTCACTGAATCGTACGCGCAACGTTCTTTTAATGCGGCTTATTTTCAGAATAGGCGGTAAAGAAATGATCAATGGGCTTTTCTTCCCCTGGCATTACCCATATTAAGTCCACGATGACATTAGATTAACGCAGGGCAGCAGAGTTGGCGGTTTTGCAGACGTAAGGATCAGCGATGCCGCACGGTTCGAGTCCCGGCCGCAACAACACCCAAACCTCGGCCACGGCGGCTGACGCTGGTGATAGGGATGGCTGGGCCGCCCGGGCCAACGAGGCTACGCCGATTGCTGCGATGGAGCACCCCGGCCGGCCCCAGGCGGTTTCCACGCTCCGGACCGCCGAATTGGGCGATACGAGGATCGGTGCCCGGACCGCAGCATTAGAGGACCGCGGCGCCAACAACCGCCGCGAGTTGGAGCGCGACCTGCGGGAGGCGCTGGATGCCGGGCAGTTCCACCTGCATTGGCAGCCCATCGTCGACTGCCTGACGGGCGCGCTGCATCGGTTCGAGGCGCTGATACGCTGGGACCGTCCTGGATGCGGCAAGGTATCGCCGGGAACCTTCGTGCCGATTGCGGAGACACTAGGCCTGTTCAAGCAGCTCGATACCTGGGTGCTGCGGACGGCCTGCGCCGAGGCGCTCCGCTGGCCGCTGCCGTTCCGCGCCGCGATCAACATCTCCGCCCATTGGTTCCGCGGCGAGGACCTGTCGCACATGGTGGAGGAAACCTTGCAGGCGAGCGGGCTCGATCCCACCCGTCTCGAGGTCGAGGTGACGGAGCGCGTGTTCATCGATAATGCCGGCAATGCGCAACGGGAGCTTGCGCAACTAAAGGCGCTGGGCATCGGTCTTTCGCTGGACGATTTCGGCACGGGCTACTCGTCGTTGAGCTATCTTCGGACCATTCCATTTGACAAACTGAAGCTCGACCGTTTGTTCATCGAGGATCTCGGGACCTGCCGGCGGACCGAGGTCATCACCCGCGCCGTCCTGCAGTTGGGCGCCGGGCTGGGCATGACGGTCTGCGCCGAGGGCATTTCGCACCAGGCCCAGCTTGAGATCTTGCAGGCGTACAACTGCGGCGAGGCCCAGGGTTACCTGATCGGCCGGCCGGGCCCGCTTACGCCCGAGCGGTTCGCTTTGTATAGCAGGCTCGATCGCAGCTCCCTGTTCATGGGCGCGGAGCTATCGGAGCCCGAACCCCGGAACGTCGCATAACCGCTTACAGAACCGGCACAGACTCCGAACTCTCCGGCCGCCCCGCCGTTGAGAACCATAGCAATCTATGCATGGTGGAACTCACATGACCCAGATTACGCTTTGGGGCTTCAACGGCTCGACCTATGTCCGCACAGTGCGGATGCTGCTCGCCGAAAAGGCCGTGGCCGACTACGAGCAAGTGCCGGTCAACGTGCTCACCGGCGAGCCTAAGAGCCCGGAGCACCTGCAGCGGCATCCATTCGGCAAGGTTCCGGTCGTCGAGGTCGACGGCTTCCGCATCATCGAGACGCCGGCCATCGCCCGCTACCTCAACGCGGTCCTGCCGGGCACGCCGCTCGTTCCAAGCGATCCGAAGGACGTGGCGCGGATGGACATGGCGACAGGCATCATCGACAGCTACGGCTACGGGGCCATTATCGGCGGCGCTGTCGCCTATCACCTGTTCCCCGATTTCGTCGGCGGCAAGAACGAGGAAATGCACCGGGCCGGCATCGAGACGGGCAAGCGGGTGATCGGCGAGCTGATGCGGATCAAGGGCGCTGCGCCCTATTTGGCAGGCCACAACGTCAGCATCGCCGACCTCTATCTCGCGCCGATCATCGCCTACGTCACGATGACACCGCACAAGGACGAGTTCCTTGGGCTGCCCGACGTCCAAGCCTGGTGGGAGCTGATTTCCAGTCGCGAAAGCTTCAAATCGACCCAGCCGTGACGAGGCTAAATCTCCAATTCCAGCAACACATGGATCGCTGCCTTCTGCCAGTGCATCCCGGCGTGCAGCGAGGCATAGATACCACCCGGCAACGCATCCGGCGCCACGAACTTCAGCGCGCGTAGCCCCGGCAGCGCATAGCGCCGCACCGGACCCGGCGCCACCGCATTTAGCGCGCGCTCGGCCACCGCTGCCGTCACGGCCTGCTCCAGCCGGACATAACCGGCGTCGTCTCGTGCCACCAGGGTCAGGTCGAGTGCGCTGCCCTTGTCGCCGGACCGGCCGGCTGCGATGTCCGATACGATCATGGCGCTTCCGTCCACAGTGTTCGAGTGGCGACCAAGTCGCGGCGGATGAGGCCGCTCACGACCTCGATCCGGCGGCGGCGTTCGCTGCGTACCCCGCCGCCGGCGGATGGGCCCGATAAGGTCAGGGCATAGACCTCGTCCTCCACGGCCTGCGCCTCGTCCTCGTCGGCGCAACGGGCGGAGATATGGACCCGGACCTCCGGCAGGACGCCCGCCGGTGCGATGGATGCGCCGCCGAGCAGCGCGTTCAGCCCTACCAGGTCCACCCTGACGTCCTCGTCCTGCCAGCCGCTTATCCGAAGACGCCCCATCCGCAGCCGCAATGTGTCGGCAGCCCGTTGCGCGCGTTCCTGCGCCCCGGTGCCGGCAAAGCCGATCTCGACGTCCGCGATGACGCCGCGCGCCTCCACGAAACCGGCGACCTTCAAATGTGTCGGACGGCCGACGTGGCGCGCGCCGGTCATGCGCACCCGGTTGCGGCCGACCTCCTCGAAGCGCACGCCGGAGAAGTCGACGATGGCGTCCGGCGTGATGTATGCGGCCGGGTCGTGCACCTCATACAGCAGCTGCAGGGTGCAGGTCATCGCGTCGACGATGCCGGGCTCGCCGTCGAGGATCGTGAGCACGGCGCTGCCGTCGCGCATGACGCGCGCCATGGGATAGGCCAGTCGCGCGAGCTCGGCCGCAGAGAGGCCGGGACCGTCCGGCGGCTGGAAATTGCCGCCGGTGAGCTGTCCCGTGCACTCGAGCAGATGGCCGACGGTAAGCGCGCCGGCCAAGGCGGCGTCGCTGCCGTCCAAGCTGGGGAGCAGGGCTGCGGCAAACAGGCCGGAGTCGGCGACCCGGCCGGTCACGACGACGTCGGCATCCCCCGCGACCGCATCGTGCAGCGCCTCCGCGCCGAGATAGGCGTGCGCGCCGAGCAGCACGCCCTCGATCGCGCCGTCCCAGGCGATATGCTCACCGAGCGCCATCACGTCGTCGCCCTCGATCGCGGCGACCCGCGCGCCGCGGCAGCCGAGCTCGCCGGCCAGGGCGGCGATTGCGCGGCCGGCGGCGGCCGGGTTGGCGGCCCCGAGGTTGGAGATGACCCGGCAGCGCGTTCGCGCCGCGACCGGCAGCAGCGGCGCGAGGCGTCGTCGCAGCCGGGGATCCGCGCCCGCGTCAGGGTTCGCCCGCCGCGCCACGAGGCCCGGCACCAAGGTGCGCTCGGCGAGGCATTCCAGCACGACTGCGTTGACCTGTCCCGACGCGGCCAGCGAAACGGCCGGGTCGACGCGGTCGCCGGCAAACCCGGCCCCGGCCGCGATGGTATAGGCGGGAGTTGCAGTGTCGCTCATCAGGGTCGCTCCGACAGGCAGGACAGGTGCGCTGCACCTCGGAGCTTGCTAGGTTAAAGCGTCTTCGTGACGTGGCAAGGACAGCCGCACCGTGGTGCCCCGGCCGGGTGCGCTATCCAGCCGCACGACGCCGCCGGACTGCAGGACGAAGCCATAAAGCTGCGATAAGCCTAGCCCAGTCCCTTGCCCGATCGGCTTGGTGGTGAAGAATGGATCGAATGCCCTCGCCAGCACCTCGGGCGTCATGCCCATGCCGGTGTCGGCGACGGCGATCTCCACGTAGTCGCCCGGCGTCGCCCCGTCCCAGTCGGCCAGCTCCGCGCCATCCAGTTGCACGTGCCGGGCGCCGATGCTGAGCCGCCCGCCATCCGGCATGGCGTCGCGCGCGTTGATGGCCAGGTTTAGCAGCGCGCTTTCGAGCCGGCTCGGGTCGCACAGCACCGGCCAGGCGCTGTCGTGCAGCCGCATCTCGACCTCGATCGCTGGCCCCATCGTGCGCTCCAGCAGCTCCGCCAAGCCCACGATCAGCGCGGCCGCGTCGACCGAAGAGGGCTGCAGTTTCTGCCGCCGCGCGAACGCGAGCAGCCGGACCGTCAATGCCGCCGCACGGTCGACGCCCTTGTGCGCCGTTGCGACATAGCGGCCCGCCTCGGCGGCACGGCCCTGCTCCAGGCGGTGCTGCACCATATCAAGGTTGTTGCCAATGCCTTGCAGCAAGTTGTTGAAGTCATGCGCGATGCCGCCGGTGAGCTGGCCCATGACCTCCATCTTCCGCGACTGGTGCAGGTGCTCCTCCGTCACGTCCAACGTTCCGCTCGCTGCACGCTCGGCCGTCACGTCGCGCCCGGTCGCGTAGATCAGCCCGGCGTCAGGCAGCGCGGTCCAGGCGAACCAGCGCCACGAGCCATCCCGATGCCGGTAGCGGTTCAGGAACCGGCGGGTCGGCAGCCCGGCCACAAGGCGGCCCAGCTCCGCAAGCGTGGCCGTCTGATCGTCGGGATGGACGAGCTCCAAGCAAGATTGTCCGACCAGATCCCGCTCGGTCCAGCCGAGGGTGGTGGACCAGGCCGGGTTCACTGCCATCATGCTGGCGTCGAGGCGCGCGACCAGCAGCAGGTCGTGGCTGAGTTGCCAGGTGCGGTCGCGTTCCTTGGTGCGCTGCGTGACCTCGGCCTCGAGCACCCGGTTCAAGCGACGCAGCCGCATCTCGCTCTGGGCCAAAGCCGTCTCGTTCAGGTGCCGTTCGGTGCAATCGCGCAGGATTTTGAGGAAGCCTTGCCCACCGGATTTACCGAGCAGCGGGGTCAACGTCTGCGTGGCCCAGAAACGGGTGCCGTCCCGGCGCAGCATCCAGCGCTCGCTGGTGAGGCATCCTTTGATCGTTGCGACCTGCATCTCTGCGGCGGGGTCGCCCGCCTCGCGTTCGGCGAGCGTGTAGAGCATCGCGCCATCCAGGCCGAGCGCACTGGCCGCGGTCCAGCCCAGGATGCGCTCCGCCCCTGTATTCCAGCTCGTCACCTGCCCGTGGCTGTCCAGGGTAAGGATCGCCTCGTGGGTGGCACTATCGAAGACGCTGCAAAACCGCTCCTCGCATTCGGCCAGCGCGGCCCGGCTCGCCTCTAATTGCTCGTGCAATGCCGATGCACCCAGCTCTGCTGCCCGGCGAGCCGGGAGCATTCCATTAGAATAAGTGTTGCCAGGCGATAGCTGGGCCATACCTGTTACGTAATATGAGAGCGGATCGTTTACAATCGCAAATTATTTACAACACGGTTTAGTGATATACTAAGCGATATCGTAATGACCTGCATCCGCTAGCAATGTTCATACGTATGCACAACTATGGGTCAATGTGGTTCTCCTAGAATGCAACTCATCTTCGTCGAGGACGACGCAATCATCCGCGATGTTGCGGCCGAATACTTGCACGAACATGGATACGATGTCGTCGAAGCTGCAACCGCCGAAGATGCAATGCACCATCTGGTTGGTGCCCCGGCGCCCCAGCTCGTAGTGACCGATATCGACCTCGGCGACGGGCGCAGCGGCCTTGAGCTCGCCGACTGGCTGCATGCGCGCTGGCCGGAGCTGAACGTCATCTTCGCCAGTGGCCGACTCGACCGCATGCAAGGCCGCGCGCACGATCCGCGCGAAAGCTGCCTCGCCAAGCCGTTCAGGCTCGGCAAGCTGATCGAGCTGGTGCGCAGCGTAACGCCCGCCGAGGCGCCCGACCCAGCCTGAGGGTTGCGGCCATGCGGCATCGGTCCACCACCGCTTAGGCAAAAGGCATCGCCAAAATTTGAACGATCCCTGAATGCCGCGAGCAGGCGGCTTGCGCTTGTGGCACCTCGGTTGCTTAGTTCTTGGAAGGCACCGGACCCGACGCATCGGCCGGGCCTCAAGTGGAGCTATGCCCATGCAACGACGACATCTTTTGCTTGCTGCCGCAGCCGCCGGTGCGCTGCCGCGGCCGGCGCTTGCCCTGACCGCCAGCGCGCGCACGCTGCGGTTCATCCCGGAGGGCAACCTCGCCAATCCCGACCCGATCTGGACCACGACCACCGTCGCCCGCAACCACGGCTTCATGATCTACGACACCCTGTTCGGCGTCGACGCGAAGCTCACGCCGAAGCCGCAGATGTGCGAGGGATACGAGCTGTCGGACGACAAGCTCACCTGGAGCTTCCGGCTCCGCGACGGATTGAAATTCCATGACGGCGCGCCGGTGCGCGGTGTCGACTGCATCGCCTCCATCGCCCGGTGGAGCAAGCGGGACGGGTTCGGCCAGCGGCTCGCGGCGCAGTTGGACGGCATGGCAGCGCCCGACGACCGCAGTTTCACGGTCAAGCTCAAGCGTCCGTTCCCCTTGCTGGTGAGCGCGCTGGCGAAGCCGGCCGCCAACGTGTGCTTCATCATGCCGGAGCGGGTGGCCAAGACCGACCCCTTTACCCAGATCACCGACTACACCGGCTCCGGCCCGTTTCGTTTCGTGCGCAATGAGTGGACGCCGGGTTCGCTGGCCGTCTATGCGCGGTTCGACGGCTACGTGCCGCGGCAGGAGCCGGCGGATTTCACCGCGGGCGGCAAGCCGGTGCATTTCGACCGCGTCGAGTGGAACATCATTCCCGACGCAGCCACCTCCGCCGCCGCGATGCAGACGGGTGAGGAGGATTGGTGGCAGACGCCGATCGCCGACCTGCTGCCGCAACTCCGCCGGATGCGCGGCGTGAAGGTCGTGCCGATGACCAGCATCGGCGCGATCGAGATCATCCGGTTCAACTCGCTGCAACCGCCATTCGACAATCCGAAGATGCGGCAGGCCGTGCTGCAGGTGGCCGACCAGAGCGCGTTCATGCAGGCCGCCTATGGCGATGAGACCAGCATCTATCAGACCGGGGTCGGCGTGTTCACCCCGGGGTCGCCGGCGGCGACCGACGTCGGGATGGAGGCGGTCACCGGTCCCCGCAACATGGCGGCGGCCAAGCGGCTGGTGGCGGAGGCGGGCTATAACGGCGAGAAAGTCGTCATCATCGCGCCGAC
Source organism: uncultured Acetobacteraceae bacterium (assembly GCA_964244305.1). Lineage (GTDB taxonomy): Bacteria > Pseudomonadota > Alphaproteobacteria > Acetobacterales > Acetobacteraceae > CAHJXG01. The sequence goes on along the minus strand of CAXTJW010000040.1, from coordinate 2,889 downwards.
CGACTATCCCTGGCTGGAGGCGTTCTGCCAGGTCACGCGCGACCTGCTGGTGCAGCTTGGCCTGAACGTCGACTATCAGGCGAGCGACTGGGGCACGGTGGTGCAGCGCCGGGCGAGCAAGGAGCCGGTGGAGAAGGGAGGCTGGAGCATCTTCTGCACGGGTTGGGAGGGACTGAACACGGCCGACCCCGGCGGGCACTATCCCATTCTCGGCAATGGCCAGAATGCATGGTTCGGCTGGCCGACCAGCCCGCGCATCGAGCAGCTCCGCACCGATTGGTTCGAGGCGCCGGACGATGCGGCGCGCAAGCGGGCGACGGACGCGATCCAGGCCGCGGTGTGGGACGAGGCGCCGTATGTGCCGCTCGGGCAATTTTTCCAGCCGGCGGCGATGCGGGACAACGTCACCGGCGTGCTGGACAGCCCGTTTCCGATTTTCTGGAATGCGAAGAAGGAAGGATGATCGTCGCGAGGAGCGGGGCAGCGTATGTCACTCGTATGGTCGTAGCGAATGCACCTGCATTCCACGCTCTCCGGAGGGTTAGTTAGCTAATCCAAACCTGCTTCTGCCAATGCTCATCGGACAATAATGCTGATTGCGGCATGCGCCAGATAATTGATCCAGAGAGCGACGATACTCAAGACGTGCTGTTAAGAATGCAATAGATCGGCTTTGCGGACGGCTTCGCTTGCCACGATGGTTGGACCAAAGGACACTGCCTCAATGCGCTTGCGATTTTCGTTTCAGGATCAAATTTCTCGAAGGCTGTCTTCCACACTTGATCTCGCGCGATGGGTCGCAGCCGCTCTAGTGCTCATCTTCCATATTCGCCTGAATGTGCTTGTCGACACTGCAAACGAGCCCTCCAGCCTCACTGTTCGTGCGCTATATCTGCTGACCGATTGTGGCTCGCAGGCGGTTGTTTGGTTTTTCGTGCTCAGTGGCTTCCTGGTTGGGGGAAGCGTCGTTGCCGACCTTCGTCGCGATCGCTTCTCGTTCCGCCGCTATGCCGTCAGCCGGGTCTCACGCCTTTATGCAGTGCTGATACCAGCCTTGGTGATCGGCATCGCGCTGGATCAAGCGCGCGTGGCATTGCACGGCGATTTTATGCCGGGGGCCTATGACAGCGCTGCCTCGCACACGCCCTACGCTTTCTTCGCAAATGTGCTATGCCTGCAAACGATCATTGCCCCGACCTTGGGAAGCAACAACCCGCTTTGGAGCCTTGCCTACGAGGCGTGGTACTACCTGCTCTTTCCATTGCTCATCGCGCCTTTCATGGGCGGTCGAAGTCGGACCGCACGCATGCTGCTTTTCGCCGGCGGGATCGCTGCACTGGTCTTCCTTCACTTGCATAATCCGCGCCTCGTTCGCTCATTTGCACTCTGGCTACTTGGCCTCATGGTTCGTTTCTTCCCGGCGCCACTGATGCGCTCGGCCGCGCTCGCCTGGGTTCTGGCCGTTATCGGAATGATTGCTTACCCGCTGCTGTTCCCGCGGCTCGGGAGCGCCGCCACCCTTTTGGTAGGACTGCCTTTCGCGAACCTGCTGCTGACGCTTCAGCACGAGGCCAGCACCGTGCCACTGCCGGGTGCCCGGCTCTATACTGCGCTTGCCGGGTTCTCCTTCAGTCTTTATCTCGTCCACGCACCGGCGCTGCATTTCGCATTGACGCTGATCAACGGCACGGCCGATCCGGCGCTGCATATGCAACCGGTTGGCTGGACCCCTTGGGCTTGGGGCGTGGCGCTGTTCCTAGGCCTGGCGCTTTATGCATGGCTGTTCAGCCGGCTAACCGAAACCCATACCGATCAGGTTCGCGCGTTCTTGAGCCGTCGCTTTTCCTCGTCTTCCCTGGAGTCACGCTAGATGTACTTAGGATGACTCCCAAAATCATTACATCAGGCCGCTTTGCTGCTCAGCCCACCACCGGAAAGGTTGCGGCGATCGCCCAGGCAAAGGCCAGGGCGACCGCAACCGCGCCGACCAGCGGCTGCCCGGTCCGACGATACGCCCAGCCGCTGAACAGCCCGTATACGACCAGAAACAGCAATATGACCGGCACGATGATAATCAGGAAAAACAGCCGGGGCGGGTTCAGCGCGATGGCCAGCACCAGCGACAGCACAAAGCACGCCTTCGTCACGGCATAGGCGCCCCGGCGTGCGTCGAGGCCTCGGGTCAGCCATTCGTCCGCGACCGAGTAGGCGAGCGTGCCCACCAGCACCGCCAACATGATCGGCGCCCGGCCCGGCGGCAGCACGAACGACGTCACATAACGGTCGATTGGCACCCCGATCGCCAGGATGCAATACGCCGCCACCAACGCGGTCGCCGCGAGATACGGCCATGACAGCAGCCGCCCGGCCGGCAGCCGCCGCAGCAGCCAGAGCCCACCCGCAGTCAGCAATCCATAGACCGCGTAGTGCACGGTCAAATAGTCGCCCAGCAGGCTCGGCAGGAAGTCGGTCGGCAGCTTCCACAAAATCATCGGCGTAAGCAGCGCCGGCAGCACCGCGAGCGGCAGCAGCGTCCGCCAGCGCAGCCCGGCCCCCAACGGCGTCGCCGCTACTCGGGGCAGCAGGCCCGAAAGCGGCCACGCCAACGCAACCAGCCCCAAATACAGCAGCCCGAGCCACGGCCCCCGCGCGTCGATCCAGCCGTCGCTTTCGCGCCCGAACGCCTGGTTCAGCCAGGCCAGCGCCTCCTGCAGGCTCTGCCGGCTGAACAGCACGCCGATATGCTCGACCCCGCCCGACAGCGTGGAGCGCCGGGCGGTGCCGTCGTCGAACCGCCCGTAGGTTACCCGTTGCTGCGCCGCGTCGCCGCCGGCCATGCGGGCGATGCGCAGCCCCTCGTCGCGGATCATCCCCGGCTCCAGCGCGCCG
>CAXTJW010000039.1:0-17503 GCA_964244305.1 uncultured Acetobacteraceae bacterium | reverse complement strand
GGGCCGATGCCGATGGACTACTTCGTCTGGCTGATCCGCGGGCCGGAGCGGGCGGTTGTCGTAGACTGCGGCTTCACGGCCGAGGTCGCCGCACAGCGGCAGAGGACGTTCCTGCGCTGCCCGGTTGACGCGCTGCAACTGCTTGGCGTGCAGGCGGGCGCGGTGCGGGACGTTGTCCTCACGCATCTGCATTACGACCATGTCGGCAACCTGCGCCGCTTTCCGGCGGCTGAGTTCCATTTGCAGGAACCCGACCTGCACTTCGCCGTGGGACGGCATATGCGCTACGCCCATCTGCGCCACTCGTTCGAGGTCGAGGACGTGGTGGACGTCGTGCGGCTTAATTATGCGGGGCGGGTGCGGTTGCATAATGGGATGGTCGAGCTTTGCCCGGGCGTCACGCTGCATCCGGCGCCGGGTCACTCGGCCGGGCTGCAGTTCGTGTGCGTGAACACGGAGCGCGGCGTTGTGGTGCTAGCCTCCGACGTCGCGCATTTTTATGAGAACATGGAGGCGGGCCGGCCGTTTCCGGTCTGCGTCAGCGTGGCGGAGGCGCTGGAGAGCTTTGACCGGGTCCGGGCGGCGGCGCCCTCGATGCAGCATATCGTGCCCGGCCACGACCCGCTGGTCATGCGGCGCTACCCGGCTCCGAGTCCGGAGCTCGAAGGCATCGCCGTCCGGCTGGATGTGCCGCCGACTGAGTGAGGCTTTGCGCTCAGCCTTTGCTGGGGGCTTCGGCGTCGAGTTCCTTGAAGGCCTCGCGCGCGATCCGGAAGCTGTCGATGCCGGCGGGGACGCCGCAATAGACGGCGACCTGCAACATGACCTCTTTGATTTCGTCGCGTGAGACGCCGTTCTTGATTGCGGCTTTCACGTGCAGCTTGAGCTCGTTTGGGCGATTGAGCGCGCTGATCATCGACAGGTTGGCGATGCTGCGGCTGCGACGGTCGAGGCCGGGGCGGGACCATAGCGCACCCCAGCAAAACTCGGTCGACCACTCCGCCATGGTGCGGGTGAAGTCGTCGGCGCCGGCGATGGATTTGTTGACGTAGTCCTCGCCGAGGACCTCCTTGCGGATTTTCAGGCCGCGGTCGAATAGGCTTTCGTCGGTCATCGCGGGTGTTCCCTGGCTTGTTGGATCCCGATACCTTGCTATTCACCTGATGGCGTTTGCAATACGGGCTATGCGGATGACCTCGCTCCGGCTGCTGGCCGACGATTTGACTGGCGCTTTGGACACTGCGGCCGAGCTGGTTGGGCTGGTCGGGTCGGTTCCGGTGTTCTGGCACGGCGCTATTCCGGCCGTCCTGCCGGCGAGCGCTGCGCTGGATAGCGGCACGCGGGAGCTGGGCCGGTTGGCCGCGGTTGAGATCGTGGCCGGTTTGGCGGGCAGCCTGTCGCCGGCGAGCGTCGCGTATAAGAAAATCGACAGCTTGCTGCGGGGTCCGACACTTGCCGAGCTGGCGGCCTGCATACGGGCGGGTGGCTGGCCGCGCTGCGTGGTGGCGCCGGCATTTCCCCATCAGGGCCGGGTCACGCGAGGCGGGCGGCAGTTTGCGCGGGATGGTGACGGGCGCTGGTCCGGTGTCGGCGGCGATATCGTGGCCATGCTGCGGGCCGAGGGCGTCGAGGCGCAGGCGGGGCGGCTCGATGCTGGGCTGCTGCCGGGGATCAGCGTTTTCGATGCGGAGACGGATGGCGAGCTACGGCGGGTTGTCGCCACGGGGCAGCGCTGGGCTGGGCCGCTGCTTTGGAGCGGCAGCGGCGGGTTGGCCCAGGCGCTCGCGGCCGGTGCGGAAGCGCCAGCGCTGGGCGGGGTGCCGTCACCGGTGCTGGGGTTGTTCGGTTCGGACCAGGCAGCGACTGCGGACCAGCTTGCGGCCTGTGCGCCGTATCGGGTTGCGCTGCCGGCTGGTGAGACGGAAGTTGCGCGCCGGCTCGCGGCCGATGGAGTGGCGCTGGCCAGCGTCGACCTGCCGCCGGGTATGGCGCGCGAGGAGGCGGCGCAGTGCATTGCGGCCGAATTCGCGAAGCTTGTACGCGGGATGGTGAGGCCGGGAACGCTGCTGGCGGCCGGGGGCGAGACGCTGCGCGGCCTGTGTATGGCGTTGGGCGCACACAGCTTGGAGGTTCAGGGCCGCATCGCGCCGGGCGTGCCGTGGTCGGTCATGCGCGGCGGGAGCTGGGATGGTGTCGTGGTCGTCTCCAAATCTGGCGCGTTCGGAGGCCGTACCCTGCTTCGCGACCTTATTCTTGAGAGGACTGCATGATGGCTGCGCCGCATCTCGCGATCATCCCCCACCTTGCCATCACCATGGGCGACCCGGCTGGGATCGGCCCCGAGATCATCGTCAAAGCGGCGATGCGGCTGCGGCCCCGTATCAAGGCCGGCGGGCTGCGCCTGATCGTCATTGGCAGCAATGCGGCGCTGCAGCGGGCGCAGCGGCAGTTTGCGCCGGGGGGCGACATTCCTGAGGTGGGGATGGACGACGCGGAATGGCCGGCGCTGTGTGCGCTACAGGCCGGGCCGGAGGGTGAGGCGATCGTGCCCGGCGTGCTTTCGGCGGATGGCGGGCGTTTTGCTTTCCAGGCGGTGGAGCGTGGGGTGCGGCTGGCGCAGGCGGGGCGGGTCGGCGGCATTGTCACGGCGCCGTTGAACAAGGAGGCGCTGAACCGGGCTGGCTACCACTATCCCGGCCATACCGAGATGCTGGCGGAGCTTACTGGCGCGTCCGGCTCCTGTATGATGCTGGCGCATGGCAACATGCGGGTGAGCCACGTCACGACGCATATCGCGCTGGAGGACGTGCCGAAGCGGGCGACGCCGGAGCGGCTGCGGCGGGTGATCGGGCTGACGCATGACGCGCTGGTGCGGCTCGGGCTGGGCCGGGCGCGCATTGCGGTTGCGGCGCTGAACCCGCATGCGGGCGAGGGCGGGCTGTTTGGCCGGCACGATATCGACGTGGCGGCTCCGGTGATCGCGGAGGCGGTGGCGGCGGGGCGGGACGTCATCGGCCCGGTGCCGGGCGATACGGTGTTCGTGAAATTGCGCGCTGGGCAATACGACGCGGTGATCGCCAACTACCACGACCAGGGGCATATTCCGGTGAAGCTGCTCGGCTTCGAGATCGACCCGGCTACGGGAAAGTGGAACGACCTTTCGGGGGTCAACATCACGTTGGGCCTGCCGATCATCCGCACATCGGTCGACCACGGCACTGCGTTCGATATCGCGGGTAAGGGCCTGGCGAACGAGCAGAGCCTGGTGGAGGCGATCGAGTATGCCGAGCTGCTTGCCAGGGGCAAGGCTGTCTGAGACAGCGCCTCGCGTATAAGGCTTGTCTTATGCGGGACTGGATCACCGCGCCGAAGCCAGAGGATACGATTTCGCTGTTCGAGCGGTCGTGGGAACTGGCGTTCGCATCAGGCCACGCCCAGCAGACGGATCAGTCCGAGGCTGATGGCGCCCAGCACCACCAGCGATAGCGTGACGGCGGCGGTTACGCGCAGGCCGGCCTGGGCCACGACGCGGATGTCCACCCCGAGGCCGAGTGCCGCCATGGAAACCGTTGTGAGCAGGGCAGCGGTGGTCTTGATCGGCGGCAGCATGGCTTCCGGGATCAGTCCCAGCGAGCGGATTGCGAGCACGATCAGGAAGCCGACGATGAACCACGGCACCAGTTCGTGCAGCGCCGGGCCGGTGCGATTCGGGCGGTCGCCGGCGGTGACGGCGGGCGCGGGCACATTGGTCTCATTGCGTAGGCGCCGGGTGAGCAGCGAGAGGCAGAGCACGACAGGACCGAGCATCAGCACGCGGACCAGCTTGACGACGGTGCCGACTTGGTTGCTGAGCTCGCCGATCGGCAGCGTCGCGGCCAATACTTGGGGCACCGCGTAGACGGTCAGTCCGGCGAGCACGCCGTATTGCGTGAGCGAGAGCAGGAGCACGGGCACCAGCAGCGGCAGCAGCAGCACGACCACGACGCCGAGCACCGCGGTGAAGGCGATGGAGGACGCAATGTCGTCGCCGTCGGCGCCGATGACCGGTGCTATCGCAGCGATGGCCGAGTTGCCGCAGATGGAGTTGCCGCATGCCACCAGGATGGCCATACGCTGCGGCAGCCGGAGTGCGCGGCAGATGCCGTAGCTGGTGGCGATCGCGATTGCGACGATGGCGACGATGCCGCCCAGGAGCTCGGGCCCGAGCGCCAGCACGGTGCGCACGCTGACGGACGCACCGAGCAGCACGACGGCGATCTCGAGCAGGGTCTTGGCGCTGAATGCCACGCCGGGATGCCAGCGCGGCCCCGGTGTCCAGGCGGTGCGGATGGCGACGCCGAGCAGGATCGCGAGCACGAGCGCCTCGAGGTAGGCCTCTCCTGCGATCCATATTTCGGCGGCTTGGAGAGCGCTGGCGATGGCTGTGACCAGGAGGCAGAGCAGCACGCCAGGCAGCAGGCGGACGATGGAGCGGGTTTGGGACACGAGGGGCACCTTGATCGATATCACGCTGCGGCGGGCTTCATCCCTGCCGGCGCAGGACGATCCAGGTTGTCATGTCCCAGGCGTTCCTAATGCCGGCGAGCAGGAGCAAGCAGACGCCGATTGCCAAAACTGCGCTGGCTGTTTTTGTGTCGATACCGAGTGCGACACCCGAAATCGCCAAGACGAGGTAGGCCGCTGCGGGGACTATGGTGTACCAGACGCGGTCTTCGAAGTCGATCGACTCTACGATGCCACCGTGCAGCATTCGGCGCCATACCCGCCAGGAGTAGACCGCTCCGAGCAGCCCGATACCCATGAGGAGAAAGCCGGGCGGGCCCCAGTCGGATAGGGGAAGAACGCCGATCAAGCTCGTTGCCAGCACGACGCTGAAGGCGACCACGGTGGGCGAGAGGAAGGTGCGCAGCCCGACCTGCCGCTCGCTGGTGAATACGCCGGTGCCGACCGACGCGGCGACGAACGTAAGCCCGACGAGCGTTGCCGCTGCCGTTCCGACGAGCGTGTAGAAGTCGTGCCAGGGTGCGAAGATGGATTGGGGCACTTGCAAACCTAAGGCTTGGCAGCGAGCATTCTACATTCAAAAGCGTTTAACTCGCCTTTGCCAACGCTGCGGCTTCGTGTCCATGCCGGGCTATAAGCGCCGGGATGTCCAGGCCGGGGATCGCTCCGTCGATCACCACCCAGCGGCCGCCGACCATCACCCGGTCTGCCCGGTGCGCGCCGCAGAGCACCAGCGCCGCCAACGGGTCGCCTGCGCCGGAGAAGCGGAGCTCATCGAGGCGGAACAGGGCGAGGTCGGCCGCCATGCCGGGCGCGATGCGGCCCAGTTCCGGCCGGCCGATGCAGGCGGCGGAGCCCTCCGTCGCCCAGCGGAGCGCGTCGAGGTGGCTGACGGCTTCGATGCCGTTCGCCTGCCGCTGCAGCAGGAACGCCGCCCGCACCTCCTGCATCATGTTGGACGCATCGTTGGAGGCCGAGCCGTCGACGCCCAAGCCGACCGCGACGCCGGCCTGCTCCATCGTGCAGGCCGGGCAGGTGCCGGAAGCCAGGAGTTGGTTGGAGCAGGCGCAGTGGGTGACACCGACCCCGCCTTTGGCCAGGCGTGCGATGTCGTTGGGCGAGAAGTGGATGCCGTGGGCGAGCCAGGTGCCGGGCCGCAGCCAGCCGCAGTCGTCTAGGTAGTCCAGCGGCGAGCAACCGAAGCGGGCTTGGCAGAATGCTGCCTCGTCGGCGGTCTCGGCGAGATGGGTGTGGAGCCGCACTCCGGCGCGTGCGGCGAAATCGGCGGTCGCGCGCATCAGGCCGGTGGTGACCGAGAAGGGCGAACACGGGGCGAGCGCGATCTGCAGCGCGGCGTGCGGACGGGGGTCGTGGTAGCGGGCGACGAGCCGTTCGCTGTCGGCCAGGATGGTGTCGGCGTCCTGCACGACGCTGTCGGGGGGCAGGCCGCCATTGCGCTCCGAGAGGTCCATCGATCCACGGGTCAGGACGGCGCGGATGCCGAGCTGCGAGGCGGCGGCGGCCTCGATGTCGATGGCGCTTTCGAGCCCGGCGGGGAAGACGTAGTGGTGGTCGGTGGTGGTGGTACAGCCCGAGAGCAGCAGTTCCGCGAGGGCGACGGTGACGGCGGCCTCCAGCGCCGGCGGTGTCAGCCGTGCCCATACCGGGTAGAGTGCCTGCAGCCAGGGGAACAGCGTGCGGTCCAGAGCGGGCGGGAAGGCGCGGGTCAGGGTTTGGTAGAAGTGGTGGTGGGTGTTGATGAGGCCGGGGATGATAACGTGGCGGCTCGCGTCGAACACGGTGGCCGGCGTCGACGGCAGGCCGCCGATGGGCAGCAGCTCGAGGATGCGGCCGTCGTGCACCACGAGACCGCCGGGCGCGTCGGCCAGGATCGCGAGTGGGTTGCGGAGCCAAATGGGTTCGGGGGATGCGCTCATGCGCTATCGCATGATGACTGAGCCGGCGATGCAAGCGGAAAGTGACAGGGTGCGCCTCACTGTAAAATGTTTGTTCATACGGCAGCGTGCGTGTGAGGCGACGAATGGGTTGCAGCGGCTTGCGTTGGGGGACGATTTTGAGCTTCGGTGATATCGCGACGGCGCCGGCTCGGCAGGCCGACACGTTTGCGACGCGGTTCGATCCGTCGCGCAACAACTTCGATCTTCTGCGGGTGTTGCTGGCGATTACTGTCGTGTTTTGCCATTGCTTTTCGCTGAAGAATCTCGATTGGGAGCCGATCGGCAGCTATTTCCATTACGGGTTCGGGGGAATGCTTGCCGTTTACGGGTTCCTGGTGATTAGCGGATTTTTGGTGACGCGGTCACTGCAGGAGCGGAGCGTCGAGGAGTATGTGTTCGCCCGTATTGCGCGCGTGGTGCCGGGGCTGGCGTTGATCAGCGTCGTCGAGGTGTTCGTGATCGGGCTGGCGTTCACCAAGGAGCGCACGTGGATTTTCCTGAGCTATGTCGGGTTCCGGCACTTGTGGAACATGACGGTGTTCAACATGGACGCACAGCTATATGGCGTGTTTCCCAATACCAGCCCGCCATGGATGATGAACGGGTCGCTTTGGACCATACCGATCGAGTGCTCGTTCTATATTGTTCTGCCGATCGTTATGGTGATGTTTGGGCTTCGGCGTTCCGTCGTGCCGCTGTTCTTCATTAGTTTGTTGGCTTGGCCTGTGGCGAGGTATTTCGGCCTGAGCTATAGCGTTCCAGGGCTGTCGTTGTTCACCGGCGTCCACGTGTTTCCTTTCCTCGACCTTGCCAGCTATTTTCTTGCCGGGTCGGCGGCGTGGCTGGTCCGCGAGCGGATGCCGTTCAGTCGTGGGCTGGTCGCCATCAGCCTGATCGGGCTCTACGCGGGGGCGCAGGCGGACATCATGGATCCCTGCCTCAAGGTCTTTTTGCCTTATGTCGTGCTTTACGGCTCGATGGCTGGCGGCGTCGGCACGCGGCTGAAACGCGCGGTGGGCGACCTTTCGTATGGCATCTATTTATTCGGCTATCCGGTGACGCTGTCGGTCGTCGCGGTTACGAACGGACTTTCGGTTTACTCTACTTTTGCAGTCGCCATAGCGATCACCTTGGGGTGCGCGTGGCTTTCGTGGCACTTCGTCGAGCAGCCCTGCCTACGGCTCAAATCGAGGCGGTTCAAGCTATTGGGGTGACTGCGCCTGTGCGCTTTGGACGCCGCCCGGCAAAAGCTATGCGACTTGCAACCTGTGCTTTCTTCTCGATCTTTAAAATAGAGATTGCTATCTAACCTTTAGCGAAGCGCAGGGAAGCATCATGGCGGCCGCAGTCAACATCCAATTCATCGATCCGCCAGGGGTCGATTTAGGAATCCAGGGCACGGTTCAATTTGCCCTGAACCTGGCGTTCAGCGAGTGGATACGGCACTTCGACTACACGGTCGGCGCCTACACCATCAATGTCTCGTTCCGCGCCGTGACCCAGCCGACGGACGCGGTCCTGAACGTGCAGGATTTCACCACGGTCGGCACAAGTCCCCGCTATACGATCGTCGCACCGTCATTTGGGCTAAGCTTTGCGGCCCGGACCACGACCGCAGGTTCTCCCGCGCAAACCCTTTACGTCAATCCGGCCAGCGTCAACAAAACGGGTTTCATCGCCAACACCGTCGCTGCGATCGAGCGGGAACTGGGCCACGCCCTCGGGATAGAGTCCCGCATCCGCAATGTCCCGACCGCCGCCAACGAGTTCGACGCCACCCTGTATGACAACGGCGTGCGGTTCGTGCAGCCTCCGCCCAATGCCGTCACGACGTTCAACGCGCCGAACGCCGAGGCGGTTTTCGGTGGCCCGGTCCCGGTGCTCAATACCGACCCGGGCACTACGACGGTGGGGGGCGGCCTGACCGTGGACACGACCCTCCAGGGCGCCGGCACCATTCAGCCATTGGACGTGGCGCTGCTGCGGGACGCCGGATTGCCGGCGCTGACCGACCAGGAACTGCAGGAGCACCAGATCGCCCGGCTATATTTCGGTGCTTTCGGCCGCGTTGCCGACAGTGGCGGGCTGGTCTTGAATTTCGAAGCCTTCCGCGCGCTCACTGGAAACATGGCCGGCAACCTGGAGGGTACCGCGGCCGGGTTGGTTGCCTCAGCCGAATTCACAGCGCGCTATGGCACGCTGTCCGACGCAGATTTCGTCCGGACGGTGTACCAGAACGCGCTGGGCCGGCAACCGGACGCGGCAACCGTGGCGTCCTACCTGGCAACGATCACCGCTGGGATAAGGCAGTTCGTACCCACCCGCGGCAGTATCCTCGTGAGCATAACCGAGAGCGACGAGGCCCGCGGCCGCCTGTCGGCCAACGCGAACGTCACCTATGGCGCGACGGCGGAGGCACAGGTAGCGCGGTTGTACGACGCCGCATTCGGCCGGGACGCCGACCCGACGGGGTTTAACGGGTTTGTTCCGGCCATCGTCAACGGCACGTCGCTGCAGCAGGTGGCGGTGTCGTTCCTGGGTTCGGCCGAGTTCGCCAGCCGCTATGGTGCGGCAGCGTCTGACACCACGCTGGTCGACGCGCTGTATGCGAATGCCCTGCACCGGCCTGCCGACGCGGCCGGGGAGGCGCTTTATGTGCAGGCACTTGGCGCTGGTGGGTTGAGCCGCGCGGCGCTGCTGGTCGCATTCTCCGAAAGCCAGGAGCATATCAACCTGGTGGCGCAGCGGGCTGGAGCCCGGGATGCGGCGGGCTTCAATTTGGATATGTCGCAGCATTTGGGGATCATTCCCATGATCGGCGCGGCCTGAGCACAGCGTACGCCGCGGCAGGCAGGGCAACGTGCAGTTTCCCGTGACGCCGGACGGTCGCTATTTTGTGGTGCGTGGCCGATTGTGGCGCTGCACCGATCCCGGCCTCGAGATGCCGGCGCGCGACGCTTTCACGCGGGAGTTGATGTCGGCGCGGCGGGCCAAGCAGGACGCGATGCGACGCGACGACCCGGCAGCCCGTGCAGCGGCGCGAGCGCGCGTGGACACGGCCAAGCAGGCGCTTGGCGAACGCGGCCCGGTTTGGTGGACCGACGGCGCGCCCGACTACAACCGGCGCATGGCCCGTAACACGCCCTATGCGGCCTGGTTTGCCGCGCTGCCGGGGTAAGTGCGAAAGGTCAACCGTTTTTCCCATTTCGGGTCATGCTCGACCTATGATTGCGCGTTGAGACATTGGTCCATGTGGCACTGGATTGCCGCGCCGAAGCCGGCTCGCGTCGAACCAAGGGGTTCGCAGGCCTTGGTTAGCGGTGATGTAGGGCTCGGAGCGGGCGTCCGACCAGGCCGCCGCGTTACCAGGTCGCGAACATTGCCACAGCCGCCGCTGCCATGACCGCTGTCGCGAGCCAGCCCAGCACTTGCAGGGTGCGGCCGAGGGTGAACGGGCCCATGACCGCGGGGCGGCAGGCCAGCACCACCATCGCGGCCATGATTGGCACTGCCACCACGCCGTTTACTACGGCGCTCCAGAACAGCGCCTTTACGGGGTCGAGGCCGGCCAGGTTCAGCATCGCGCCAAGGCCGGTCGCGACCGCGATGGTGGTATAGAACGCGCGCGCCCGGCGCGGACGCCGGGCGAGGCCTACGTGCCAGCCGAGCGCCTCGCCCGTCGCATAGGCGGCCGAACCCGCCAAAACCGGCAGCGCCAGCAGCCCGGTGCCGATGATGCCGGCGGCGAATACCGCGAAGGCGAAGGGGCCGGCGATCGGGCGCAGCGCCTCCGCCGCCTGGGCCGAGGTGTCGATATCCACTATGCCATGGGCGTGCAGCGTGGCGGCCGTGGTCAGGACGATGCAGAGCGCGATCAGGTTGGATAACGCCATGCCGACATAGGTGTCGAGCCGGATGCGCGCCAACTCGCGCGCGGCCTGCTGCGGCGCGCGGAGCAGGGGCGGCGAGCCGTGGCGTTCATGCGCGTCCTCGACCTCCTGCTCCGCCTGCCAGAAGAAGAGGTATGGGCTGATGGTCGTGCCGAACATGGCGACGACGACGGTCCAGTAGGCGTTGGACCACTCGATTTGCGGCACGACCAAGCGGCGGGCGACGGTGGGCCAGTCCACCCCGGAGGCCAGCACGGTCAGCACGTAGGCGAACAGCGAGAGGGTCAGCCATTTCAGGACGGTGACGTAGCGCGAGTAGCGGACGAATACTTCGAGCAGGACCGTGATGGCTGCGAACGCTGCGACATAGGGCAGCAGCGGTCCGCCGACCAGCAGCTGCAGCGCCGCCGCCATGGCGCCGAGGTCTGCGCCGATGTTGATGACGTTGGCCACCACCATCGAGCCGACGACGACATAGAGCACCGGGGCCGGCACATGCCGCCGCATGTTGCCGGCCAGGCCGCGCCCGGTGACGCGGCCGATCCAGGCGGCGATTTGCTGGATTGCCGCCATCAGCGGGAAGGTCAGCAGCAGGGTCCAGCCGAGGTCGTAGCCGAACTGCGCGCCCGCCTGCGAGTAGGTGGCGATGCCGCTCGGGTCGTCGTCGGAGGCGCCGGTGATGAGGCCGGGGCCCATGATGTCGCGCAGCTTTGGATGCTCGGGCTGTTTTACGACGGCCGGGTCGAGGAGGGCCATGCGGGGTGGGCTAGTCGCGGCTCGGCCAGCGCCAGTCGCGGATTTCGGGCATGTCCTCGCCGTAGGTCTGCACGTAGTGGCGGTGCTCCACCAGCTTGTCGCGGAGATGCTGCTGCAGGTGGGCGGCGACGTTCAACAGGCGGGGCACCCGCTCGACGACGTCCATTGCGAGGTGGAAGCGGTCGAGGCCGTTCAGCACCGTCATATCGAACGGCGTCGTCGTGGTGCCCTCCTCCTGGTAGCCGCGCACGTGGAAATTGTCGTGGTTGGCCCGGCGATAGGTCAGCCGGTGGATCAGCCAGGGATAGCCGTGATAGGCGAAGATGACCGGTGCGCTGCCGGTGAACATGCTGTCGAACTCCGCGTCGGACAGACCGTGCGGATGCGCTGTCTTCGGCTGCAGCGTCATGAGGTCGACGACGTTCACCACCCGGATGCGCAGTTCGGGCAAATGGGTGCGGAGCAGGTCGACGGCGGCGAGGGTTTCGAGGGTCGGCACGTCGCCGGCGCAGGCCATCACCACGTCCGGCTCGGCGCCGGCGTCGTTGCTGGCCCAGGTCCAGATGCCGGCACCGACGGTGCAGTGGCGCACCGCCGCGTCCATGTCCAGCCATTGCGGCGAGGACTGCTTGCCGGCGACGATGACGTTCACGTAGTTGCGGCTGCGCAGGCAGTGGTCCGTGACCGACAGCAGCGTGTTGGCGTCGGGCGGCAGATAGACGCGGACGATGTCGGCTTTCTTGTTCATCACGTGGTCGATGAAGCCGGGGTCCTGGTGGCTGAAGCCGTTATGGTCCTGACGCCAGACGTGGCTGGTGAGCAAGTAGTTCAGCGAGGCGATCGGCTTGCGCCAGTGGATGTGCCGGGTGACCTTCAGCCACTTGGCGTGCTGGTTGAACATCGAATCGATGATGTGGATGAACGCCTCGTAGCACGAGAAGAAGCCGTGCCGCCCGGTGAGCAGGTAGCCCTCCAGCCAGCCTTGGCACAGATGCTCGCTCAACACCTCCATGACACGGCCGTCGCGGGAGACGTGGTCGTCGCCCTCCAGGATGGTGGCGACCGAGGTGCGGCCGGTCACGTCGAACAATGCGCCCAGGCGGTTGGACGCGGTCTCGTCCGGGCCGAACACGCGGAAATTGGCGGCGGCCGAGTTCAACGCCATGATGTCGCGCAGGAACAGGCCCATGACGCGGGTGGCCTCGCCGTCCACCGAACCCGGCGATGGCACAGAGACCGCGTGATTGCGGAAGTCGGGCAGGATCAATTCCTTCATCAGCAGCCCGCCATTCGCGTGCGGGTTGGCGCCCATGCGGCGGTCGCCCTCGGGCGCCAGCGCGGCGAGCTCGGGCCGGAGACGCCCCTTCGCGTCGAACAGCTCCTCCGGACGGTAGCTCTGCATCCAGTCTTCGAGCAGCTTGAGGTGGCCGGGATTGGTCCGTACTTCGGCGAACGGTACCTGGTGGGCGCGGAAGGTGCCCTCGGTGGGCTTGCCGTCGACCGTCTTCGGACCGGTCCAGCCCTTTGGCGTCTTCAGGATGATCATCGGCCAGCGCGGGCGCGCGGTGTCGCCGCCGGAGCGCGCGCGGTCCTGGATGTCGTGGATTTCCGCCAGCACGGTGTCCAGCGTCGCCGCCATCAGCCGATGCATCGTCGCCGGGTCGTCGCCGGCCACCAGATGCGGCTTGTAGCCGTAGCCGACCATTAGCGACTCCAGCTCAGTCTCGTCGATGCGGGCCAGCACCGTTGGCCCGGCGATCTTGTAGCCGTTCAGGTGCAGGATCGGCAGGACTGCGCCGTCGCGGGCCGGGTTGAGGA
Source organism: uncultured Acetobacteraceae bacterium (assembly GCA_964244305.1). GTDB lineage: Bacteria > Pseudomonadota > Alphaproteobacteria > Acetobacterales > Acetobacteraceae > CAHJXG01. The sequence continues at coordinate 4,578 of CAXTJW010000039.1, read as the reverse complement.
ACTTGTTCGAGTGCCAGCTTGCGGCGAGCGCGCCGGTTTCGGCCTCGCCGTCGCCGACGACGCAGCAGGCCAGCAGGTCCGGGTTGTCGTATACGGCGCCGTAGGCGTGCAGCAGCGAGTAGCCGAGCTCGCCGCCCTCATGGATCGAGCCCGGCGTTTCGGGCGCGACGTGGCTTGGGATGCCGCCGGGGAAGGAGAACTGGGTGAACAGCCGCTTCATCCCGGCCTCGGTTTGCGAGATGTCCTGATAGACTTCGCTGTAGGTGCCTTCGAGGTAGGTGTTCGCCACCATGCCGGGGCCGCCGTGGCCGGGTCCGGCGAGATAGATGACGTTGAGGTCGTCGCGCCGAATGACCCGGTTCATGTGGACATAGACGAAGTTGAGCCCCGGCGTGGTGCCCCAATGGCCGAGCAGCCGTGGCTTGACGTGGCGCGCCTCCAGCGGCTCGCGCAGCAGGGGGTTGTCCATCAGGTAGATCTGCCCGACCGACAGGTAGTTGGCGGCGCGCCAATAGGCGTTCATGCGGTCGATATCGGCGGTGGAGATGGATTGGTCCTTGAGGGTGATTACCGGCTGCTCGTCCATTTCCTTGTCCTTTTTCTTGAGGTTAGACCGAGGGTGGCTGGTCTTCGTCGATGGTGTTTATGGCTGCGAGGGTGTGCCGGGCGAGCATCAGCTCCTCGTTGGTTGGAAGCACCCAGACCGCGACGCGGCTGTGGGCGGTGCTGATGCAGATATCGCCGCGCTCGTTCGCGGTGTCGTCGAGGGCGACGCCCAGCCAGGCGAGGCGTTCGCAGACCAGGCGGCGCACCAAGGCGACGTTCTCGCCGATGCCCGCGGTGAAGACGAAGCCGTCTAGGCCGCCGAGGGTCATTGCGAGTGCTCCGGTCTCACGGGCGATGCGGAAGGCGAACAGATCGACGGCCTCGCGGGCATGCGGGTCGGGGCTTTCGATGAGCGCGCGCATGTCGCTGCTGATGCCGGAGACGCCGAGCAGTCCGGATTGCGAGTAGAGCAGATGCTCGATGGCGTCGTTCGACATGGATTTGGCTTGGAGCAAATAGAGGATTACCCCGGGGTCGAGCGCGCCGCAGCGGGTGCCCATCGGCAGGCCGTCGAGGGCGGTGAAGCTCATGGTCGTGTCGACGCTGCGGGCTGCCGCGAGGGCGCAGAGACTGGCGCCGTTGCCGAGGTGCGCCACGATGGTCTTGCCGGTGGCGAGGCCGGGCGCCGTTTCCCGCAGCTTGGTCGCGATGTATTCGTAGGATAGGCCGTGGAAGCCGTAGCGCTCGATGCCGGCGTCGGTCAGTTCGCGCGGCAGGGCGAAGCGGCGCGCCACGGGGGCGATCGTGCGGTGGAACGCGGTGTCAAAGCAGGCGACCTGCGGCAGTTCGGGCCGCAGCTTCGCCAGTGCGCGGATCGCGTTGAGGCTGTGCGGCTGATGCAGCGGCGCGAGTGGGACGAGGCTTTCGAGCTCGGCCATGACGGATGCAGTGATTTGGGCGGGGGCGACGAGGCCGCGGCCGCCATGCACCACGCGGTGCCCGGCGGCCATTAGGCGCGCGCCGTCGAGATGGGCTTCGATCCAGCGCAGCAGTTCGGTGACCACTTCCTCATGGGTGACGTTCGCATCGTTGGGCCAGCGCCGTTCTGTGAGGAGGGCGCCGGATTGGTCGCGCGCGAGGAGATGCGGGGCGGCGCCGATGCCCTCGATCTGCCCGTGGTTAAGGGGGGCGGGATCGCGGCCGCCGTTGATCTCGAACACGGCAAACTTGATGCTGGACGAGCCGGCGTTGAGCGTCAGCAGGACGTTCCGGGGCTTTATGGCGTTGTTCGTTTCGGGTGTATTTTCGTCACTGATGTGCATAGTGCTCCTTGTCTCAAGTGTGCACGTATTATGACTGCGGGATGACGGCGACGGTGTCAGCTGGCGCATGACAATTACGCCGAAACCTCGATGCGCTTGCACAAGTTGCTGAACTACAAGGGAGCTACTGACGAGCTTTATTTCGGCAGCTTAGGGTAGTCTATTGACGGGGGCAACGGATTATTGCTGTCGCATTTTAGACTGTTTATAGCTTGGCCGATCATGCGGAGAAATTTCTGGGCGGGATCGGTGCGGCTTGGTCCTTTTCCGGCTTCTCATCCAGGGTCGACCGTTGGCGCAAATCTACCGGATGTATCGGTGCGACTTGCACTACTGGACTCTGTTTACGACTAGCTGCGCATGCGCAGCCAGAATGCAGGGAAGCGGCCGACTTTTTGCTGAGGCGGGGATGCGGGGGGCGTGAGCGCGCGCTCGACCTCGATGCCGAGGGTGCGGGCGCGTTCGGCGACATGGGCCGGAACGCTGGTTGGGCAGGATGGCGGTGGCGCCGAGACTGCGGCGGCGATCTGGGCCAAGCAGGTTGCGGCGGCCTCGGCTTGGCCGGCACGCAGCAGTGCGGCTGCCTGTTCGAGCAACGCTGGCCAGGCGAGCGTTGCCGCTTCCTGGAAATGGTCGGGCTTGATGCGGATGCTGTGCGCCAGGATTTCGTGGGCGAGGGCGAAGCCGGTGGCCGGGTCCTCGTTGGGGAGCGCGCCTTGGGCTGCGGCCATCGCGCGGAAGAAAAGGATGGGTCCGAGCGGGAATGGAGCTGCGGCCATATAGGTGTCGAGATGCTCGGTAGACAGCGCGGCCTTCCGCACGGCGGCAGCGTCAGCGAGATCGAAGCCATAGTGTTCTTGGATGAGAGCCTGCAGAGCGGCGGCGACCGGCAGAGCATCGTGCAGACGGCCGGCGTTCACCAGTTCCTTGAAGGCCCGGTAACCAAAGCCGAGCTGCAGGTTCGGGTCGAGTGCCGGGTCGGACCAACGGCTGCTGAGGTAGGCGATGTAGCTGCTTCGCAATGCGGCTGGGTCGTCCTGCAGCAATATTGGCTGGTTGGAGGCCCAGGCGACGAGTTGCTGGCCTCCGACGTCGACCCGGACGTGGGCAAAGCCGGCCTGTTGCAGCAGAGTTGTTAGTGCCGCTTGGCTCAGCAGCAGTTTGTGGAGGCCGGGCGATAGGGTTGAGAGGACTTGGCCGAGCGGCTGTTCCCGCGCGACGGAGCCTGCGTTGGGCGTGGTCAACACCATCGTTCCGCCGGGCGCGAGGTAACGCTGCAATTCCTGCACGAAGGCTATGGGATCGGGTACGTGCTCGATCACCTCCGAGGAGAGCACGATGTCGAACTGCCTGCCGCGCAAGGAGGGGACGTCGGCGAGCAGTGCCACATGGAGGTTCACGCCCAGCATCTTTGCGCCGAGCTGTCCGAAGGCGGAGGGTTCGACGCCGACTGCCTCGCCCTCCGGGGTGCGTTGCCAGTAGTCGAGGGTGAAGCCGAAGCCGCAGCCGACGTCGAGCAGGCGCGAGGCGTTTGAGGTACGAGCGCGTTCTGCTGGGTTGATCATGACGTCGACGCCGGCGCCCAGCTGGACGTAGTGCCGCCAACTGACCTCAGAGGGTGTGGCGTTGCTGTAGTCGTGGAATGTGCCGTTTGGGACGATGAGGGAATGGCAGTTGGCGCATTGGTAGAAGCGTAGGGTCTCGCCGGGCGCCCAGGGGTTTGCCGTGCTGACGACTAGGGCGTGGGGGCCCTTGCTGCCGCAGCATTGTCCGGGTGCTGACGACGGCGGACCTGCGGACCAATCGAGCATCAGGGCGGTGCGATATGGTGAGTGGGGTTGCTCGTGAGCGCATGGCTCATGGTCGGCTCGGTATAGGCATTTCGCACGCGGTCAACTCCGGGGGTCGCAAGATAGAGTTAGATGCAGGAAATATGGCGGTCAACGATGGGCGGTGGGGACGGAGCCGGGCGTTGGGCGCGATGGGTGGTGTTAGCGGTCGGGGAGCGCGTGGCCGGAGAGGGCTGCTGCGGCGCCGGTTATGGCGTTGCGGTAGGCTTCGTCGAAGCTGACGCCGGCGATGCGCCAGGCGTGTTCATGGCCCTGCCATGCGAGCTTCCATTCGCCAACCCATCCGGCGGCGGTTTCCTGCCAGATTAGGCTGCCTTGGAGGATCGCGGCGGCGATGGGCGCCGGGCCTTGGGCGGGGCGGAGCAGGACGGGGAGGCCGAAGCGGTCGGCAGCGGCGAGCAGGGCGGCGCGATGACGCTCGTCAGGGTCGGTGTCGGCGCGGAGGGGCATGACGGGGCCATCGCGCGGGGTGATGGCGATATCAGCGAGAAGAAAGGGCCGGTCGCGAGTGGTGAGCCAGGGTGCTTCGCCGAGACCGAGCAGGGCGGCGTCGACGCCGGCGGGTTCGAAGCGGGCGATGAGGTCGTAGGGGCGGTCGCGGGTGCCTTGCTCGTCGTGTTTTGGTTCGTTGGACATGCGGTCGAGATAGGCGAGGCCGGCGAGCAGGCCGGGTGCGGCGGGCCCGAGAGCCATGACGCGGGGGTCGTCGAGTAGGGCTGGGTTGCCGGAGACCTTGGCCAGGACTTGGGCGAGGCAGGAGGCGAGGGCGGCGGGGCGGCTGCGGAGGTCCATTCCGGTTGTGATGGTGGTGGCTTCGTAGAGGCTGGTGGCCTGTGTGGGAGTGGCGAGCAGCAGGAGGA
>CAXTJW010000038.1:0-17838 GCA_964244305.1 uncultured Acetobacteraceae bacterium | reverse complement strand
CCGTCCTGTCCCGCCGTCATCCCGTCCGGCTACCAAAGTGCCTGCAAGGCTTCTATCCCGACTGTGGCCGATTGGACATTTGCAACAGAACCTACCTGCGTGACCTATTGGGCCTGCTCGTCAGTCTCGGCACTGTTCACGACGTTCTTCAGTCTGCGACGCGGCAGGCGGGCGCGATCAACCACGACCAGGACCTGTCCGGCATTCGCGTGGGCCTGCACGACGAGATCTTCCAGGGTGCCACGCCCGTGCTGGCCGGCGTCGAAGCGGCGTCGACCTACTGTTACCTGCTGGCTGCGCAGGAGCATCGCGACGCCGACATCTGGGGCGTGCATCTGCTGGATACCGCCCAGCAGGGGCTCGATCCTGACTACGAGATCTCCGATGCCGGGCAGGGCTTGCGCGCCGGGCAGAGGGCCGCCTGGGACGACACGCCGTGCCATGGCGACGTGTTCCACATCCAGTGCCAGTGCAATGGACTCGCCAACACGCTGGTGCGCCTCGCCAAGGGCGCCACATCGCGGCGCCAAGCGCTACAAGCCAAGTCCGGCAGCGTCGGCCAGCGTGGTCCAGACAACGAGCTCGCCGCTCGGCTGGCGCTGGCCCGGCAAGCCGAGACGCAGGCACATGCGCTGGCCCGCGACATTCGGACGCCCACCCAGTGGCTGCGCCATGACGTTCTGGCGCTTGCAGGCCCAGCCCTGGCCACCCTGCAAGCGCTGTTCGAGTTCATCGTCGACGAGCTGGCGCAACGCGAACCCGGGGATGCGCGACGCATCCGCCCGGTGCGGGTCACGCTGCAAAACCAGCGCGACGACCTGCTCGCCTTGGCCGGTGTGCTCGATGGCAAGCTGGCCGCGATTGCGTGCGCCAACGCCATCTCCGAGCCCCGCGTGCGTGACGCCTGCGTGCTGCACCGCTTGCCCACTACCTCGCCCGTATACTGACGGAGGTGGAACCAGCTGCGAGCGCAAATCGGGGGCAAGTTCCACACCCTGTTCGACGCCGTGAGCCGGACCATGGCGGATATCCCGCGCACCAGCTCGCTGGTGGAGAACGTCAACTCGCGGTTGCGCACCTACTTCACTCTGCGCCGCCACCTCGGCGGATCATACCTCGACCTGTTGCGGTTCTTCCTGAACCACCGCCGCTTCCTGCGCAGCCGCCATGCTGAGCGCCAGGGCAAGAGCCCGCGGGAGTTGATGAACGGCCAAGGCCATCCGCACTGGCTGACCCTGCTCGGTCTGGGAGGGCTTCAGCCGCAGCGGGCTTGACCCAGGGCGGCTCGGCGCCTCCCGCACAGGATACCCTTCCCCCCGAAATCCGACCCTCACAGGCGGCAGTTTCTACGCGCCTTTTAACCGAGAAATGGCCGATTCTGAACCATGGCACTTATCTCATGTTCCGTCTCCTCGGTTGTGCTGATCTCAAAGGACCAAGCAGTTAACTCAGCACCGCTACTGGAGTGATATTCGGTTTGCTTAGATTCTCTTCAGCCGTGCTCGGTGCGGGACAGCGCGGTTCGCCGGCCGGGTGCCATGTCAGGGAACACCCTGCAAGCATTCCGTCGCACCCGACATGAGGAACGGAAGGCCAATCCCGAGCTATATGGAGTAGCCTCCATACCGGGATCCATTCCGCCGCCCATCAGACAGGACGAGAACGCCAAGCATAAGCAGCACCAAAATAAATCGAGGTCCGAGCTCCGGCCGGACGCAGCCCGACCCGGTTGCATCGCCTGGCCGCCGCGCAGCGTTGCGGGCCGTGGTGCGCGCGGTCGGCCTCTCCGCCGCCATCGTTTTCGCGGCGCCCGGCCTCGCCCTTGCCGCCGCCCCGAGCCCTGCAGCCGCGACCGCCTTCATCCGAACGACCGCCGACCGCATGATCGGCATCATCGACGGGAGCGAAGATCGTGCGGCAAGAGGCGCGCAACTGCAGACGATCGTCGACGAATCGGTCGACACCGAGCAGATCGCGCGGTTCTGCCTGGGCCGCTACTGGCGTGTCGCAACCCCGGCGCAACGGCAGCACTTCGTGCAGCTCTTCCACCGGGTATTGCTGAACGGCGTCACCGGCCAGATCAGCGGCTACCGCGGCGTCCGCATCGACCTCGACCGCGCGACAGTGCGCGGACAGACCACGATCGTCCAAAGCACCGTGCACCGGCCAGACCAGGCCGCCGTGGACGCGGAATGGGTCGTGGCCGGGACGGCGGCCGGCCTGCGCATCCAGGACGTCGTGGCCGACGGCGTCAGCATGCGCCTGACCCGCCGCAGCGACTATGGATCGTATCTTGCGAGCCATCGCGGCAACATCGATGCCCTGCTCGCCGCGATGCAGAGCCGGCTGGCCCGGACATAGCGGGGGACGCACGGCCGGTCCCGGGCGGCCATGCTGGCTTCACCCCTGGTGGCGCCGGCCGTCAGACCCGCGATATAGCAATCCATCAGGAAAGCGTAGATGCCGATCGGCAGCGCCGCCGCGATCACGCAGCCAGCCATGATCTTGCCCCACTGGAACACGTCGCCGCAGATTAGGTCGCTGACGATGCCGACCGTCAGCACCATCTCGTCGCTGGTTTAGAGGTAGGCCAGCGGATACAGGAACGCACCCCAGCTCACGGTGAAGGTAAAGATGGTGGCCGCGATGATGCCAGGCATGGCAACCGGAATGAAGATCTTCCACAGCATCTGCAGCCAGCCGGCGCCGTCGATCAGCGCGGCCTCGCCGAGCTCCTTCGGGATCGACGAGAAATAGCCGGTCATGATCCACTTGCAGAACGGCACCGCGAGCGTCGAATAGACCAGCACCAGGCACCAGGTGCTGTTGACCAACCCGAGCCAGCCGATCACCTGGAACAGCGGGATGAAGAGCAGCGACGCCGGGATGATAGGTCAGGAACACGCCGGTTGCCAGCGCGCTGCTGCCCCAGAACCCCATCCGCGCCAGGCTGAACGCCGCGAGCCCCGAGATCACCATCGCGACCGTCAGCGCCGTCGCCATCACCGAGTTCAGGGAGAAACGCTGGAAGTTGGCGTTGCCGAGCAGGTCAGTGAAGTTTTGCAGCGTCGGCGAATGAACGATCCATGGATTGCCGGTTTGCGCTGAGATTTCCGCCGACGACTTCAAGCTGGTCATGATCATGTAGAACGGCGGCACCAGGAACATGACCACGAACACCAGCAGGGCCGCGTAGCTGCCCCGAAGCGCCCATTGCCGCTCGCGGTGCAGGCTGGCCCGCCGGCTGGACGCCTCGGGGGTGACGTCCAGGGTTGCAGCGCTGCTCATTTCCCGATCTCCTTGGTCCGTTGCGTCACGCCACCCAGCACGAAATAGGCGGCCACGCCCAGAATCGGCACCATGAATAGGCTGATCGACGCGCCGAGCGGGATGTCGCTGGACTGGATGCCGCTGACGAAGACCTAGTGGTGCAAATCAGACGGAAGAGTCCGTCCGATTTGCACCACTAGCCTTTGTTTGATGGGCTGATCCACCTAACGCTCGGGATCCAAGCGTTAGGATCGGACCACTAGGTGGCGAATACGTGCATCGAGTTCTCAGGGCCGCCGGCCGTCAGCAGGCGAACGATGTCGAAGTCGGCGAAGGTGACGATCAGGCTGAACAGCACGGTGATGCTGATGATGTTGCGCATCACCGGCAGGGTGACGAACCGCAGCTTCGGCAGGGCACTCGCGCCGTCGATCGCCGCCGCCTCGTAGAGGGTTTCCGGCACTGATTTCAGCGCCGCTAAGCTCGACTTTGGCCATTTCCGGTCAAGCGTTGGTCCAGAAGTGCGGCTCTGATGCGATGTGGTCGCGGGCTGCGTCGAGCGGCATGGTTGCTATGCCGAACGGCCCTGATGCGCCCTAGCTCCGGCTATTCCGCAAAAGCACCTGCACCTCGTCAGCGTCCCCGGTCGGCTTGAGCCTGGCAATGGGCACTCCGGTGCGTTCGCTTAGAAGCGAGTAGCCGCGCCCTGCCTTGTGCACCGCGACGCGGCCGCCGCACGCTCATTGCCGCCCGATGCATACAGACACCGGCCGAACGCGGTGCGCGAGAGCACCAGGTTGCCGATGAGTGCCACCACCACGAGCACGGCAGCGCCGATCGGCACGTCGAGCAGGCGGTTGAAGCCGAGCCAGTTGAAGCGACTTTGGTGCATAACTCAGATTCTGGACGTGGAGCCCAAGCCCCCCGGGACTGAATACCTAGTCTATCCCGGTCGACACGGTACCTCCGCCATCGCTGGCACGGCGGACGAGATAGATCGAGACCACCATCACCAGGATCAGCGCACCCAGCACGCCAAGCTCGATCATGGAAGACTGAAACAGCGCCGCGCTGTCTGCCTCCGGCGCGCCCTTCGCCCGCGACGACTCGAGCGTGATCACCAGCACGCGCCGGATGCACGCGATCAATCCGACAACAAGGAAAGGCTCGCAGGTCAGCGCGCCCGAGTTGATCGACACGCGGACGGTATGGAGGATTTCGGCCAGCATCAGCACGAACAGCAGCCGGTCCACGGTGACCAGCAACGCGCTGGGGCCGTTCCAGTCGGCAACGGCGCTCCAGAGCGTGTGAACCACATCAGCCAATGCCGCCAGTGCGGTCACCGAGAGCACGACGCCCAGCGCGATATACAACGCGTGTTCGACCATCAGGAACAACTCGGAGGATCGCAGGTCGCGAAGCCTATTCATGTTCCAACGTCCCTCCTGGACCATCTCCGCCCCCAAGCCACGTCGTGACGATCATGTGCGGAAGCGTCAGGGCAGCGACGATGCGGAAGCTCGGCGTGAGCATTGTCACCGTCGTGTCCCGCTCGGCAACCGCCAGCGCGGCAAGGCCGACCGCGCCAGCGATGCCGGCAGGCACCGCGGCCCGCGCCAGCCATCGTGCTGCCGCCACTTCATCGCGCGGGCTATGCCATGTACCCAAATGCAGCATGTGCCGCACGGCGTGGCCAAAGGCGAAATAAAGCCCAAACGCCAGCAGCAGCAGCGCGCCGTTTGTGAGCACGGCGACGGCGCGGGGGACGCTGGCAGGCGCGAGCCCATCCTGGGTCAGAAGGCCCATCGCTACGAAAACGTACGGTGGGAAACGAGAACACGGGTGAGATCCTGGCGATTTCGGGCGGAATGGCATACTTCTATTCTGCCCATGGTCTGAATTGCTCGTTTTCTGCGTGCAATCATGGCATGCAATGCTCGGCCGTGCAGTTTTAAGCGGCTGGGCCTTCCGCCCCTATGATCGCGGATGGACACTCAACGTGGGCAGAACTCGTAGTCGAGGCCCTTCTTATACCCAGGCCCCGTCACACGGCTCTGCACGCAGCCTTGCGGTCCTGGCACTGGCGGCTTGTCCGGCAAGGCGGCGGGATTGAGCAGCGCCGTCTGCTCCACATACCCGGTCGTGTTTTCCCAGCTCACCCTGCACCAGCCCGCTTCGCACTGCACCACGTCAAGGCGAACGCCGCGGTCCAGCTCGTCCAGCACTACATAATTGCGGCCCGGCCCGGCGCGGTAGAACGTCGGCCAGCCGACCTCCAAGGGATAGGCCTGCGCAGGCAACCACCAGCCCACCGCCAGCACGACCGCAGCCCCATACGCAACCTGTGCCCGACCAACCATCGGCTCACCCCTTGTCATCGCAAGTTGACATATTAGAGTGTCAATTTAGATTGACAAGAAACGGCGCCTCATGAACATCTAATGCATTAATGAAAGGCGCGGGCCGATGTCTCTGGCAAGCTTCGAACTGAAGTACCGCGTCCGTGGCGGCACCCTTGCCGGCGGGGAGCTGTTCGATTTCTGGGTGGGGCCATTCTACGTCGGACTGTTCGGCGTCATCGGCGCGGCCGCCACTTTGATGGGCACGCTGCTGTTGATCTATGGCGCCGCCATCGGGCCGACCTGGGCGCTGTTCAAGATCTCGATCAACCCGCCGCCGATCAGCTACGGGCTCAGCCTGGCCCCATTGCGCGAGGGCGGATTGTGGCAATGGATCACCCTCTTCGCGCTCACTTCGTTTATCTGCTGGGCGCTGCGCGAAGTGGAGATCTGCCGCAAGCTCGGCATGGGACTGCATGTGCCGGTCGGTTTCGGCGTCGCGATCTTGGCCTACGCCACCCTGGAAATCGTGCGGCCCGTGCTGCTCGGCGCCTGGGGCTATGGCTTCCCCTACGGCATCATGAGCCACCTCGATTGGGTGTCCAACACCGGCTACCAATACCTCCACTTCCACTACAACCCGGCGCATATGCTGGCGGTGACGTTCTTCTTCACCACCAACTTCCTACTCGCCATGCACGCCGGCGAGGTGCTGTCCATCGCACACCCGCAGAAAGGCCAGCCCGTCCGGTTCGAGGAGCAGGAGAGCATCTATTTCCGCGACACCATCGTTTATTCGATCGGCTCGCTCGGCATCCATCGCCTCGGATACTTCCTGGCGCTGAACGCCGGCATCTGGAGCGCGATCTGCATCGTCATATCCGGCCCGTTCTGGTCCCGTGGATGGCCTTATTGGTACGACTGGTTCATGAACATCCCCATCTGGGGCCCGAGCGGGTTCCACTGACATGGCGCGCTACCACTCGCTGTTCACCAGCATCGAACTCGCCGCACCGTTCGAGATGCCGCCGCCGCCGCCGCTCGCCCCCGATTCAGGCCGCGTGCTGCGCGTACCCAGGCACTCGGTCTGGCTTGGCCGCTTGGGCGAGTCCCAGCTCGGCCCGACCCACATGGGCATCGTGGCAATGGTGTCGATCCTATGCGGCTTCATCGCCTTCGAGATCATCGGCCTGAACATGCTGGCCTCGGTGGACTGGAACCCTCTCCGCTTCATTAAGATGCTGCCGTTCCTCGCCCTCAATCCGCCCTCGGCCAAGCAGGGCCTCAACATCTTGCCGCCTTTGCACGATGGCGGCTGGTGGCTGCTCGCCGGCTTCTTTCTCACCGTCTCGATCCTGTTGTGGTGGGTGCGGATGTACAGCCGGGCCGTCGCACTCGGCATGGGCACGCACGTCGCCTGGGCCTTCGCCTCCGCCATCTGGCTCTACTTGGTGCTGGGGTTCTTCCGTCCCATCCTAGTCGGAAGCTGGTCCGAGGCAGTGCCGTTCGGCATCGTCCCCCACCTGAACTGGACGGCAACGTTCTCCGTCCGTTACGGCAACCTGTTCTACAACCCGTTCCACATGCTTTCCATCACCTTCCTGTACGGGTCGGTGCTGCTGTTCACTATGCATGCCGGCACTATCCTGGCCACCGTCCGCTACGGCGCAGACCGCGAGACACGGGAGATCGTCGATCCCGGCAGCGCCAGCGAGCGCGGATCGCTGTTCTGGCGCTGGACCATGGGCTTCAACGCCAACTTCGACTCTATCCACAAATGGGCCTACTGGTTCGCCTTGCTCACCACGCTGACCGGCGGCATTGGCATCCTGATGACGGGCACTGTGGTCGATAACTGGTACCTTTGGGGCGTCCGCCACGGCATGGCCCCCGACTACCCTGCGCTGATGCAGAACCCGCCGGCCCTCCCGCCCGGAGCGCTCGATGTGAAGGCGCCGCAGCTCGGCTCGGCCACGGCGTTCGGAGCACACCCGTGAAGTCGCTCACGCTCATCGCCGCTGCTGGCGTGGTCGTCGCCGGTGCGCTCATCATCATCGTGCCGCCCTGGAACAGGCCGCCCTGGACCGAGCAGGAGATCGCCGTTCCCGGCAACGCCCAATTCGAACCGGTCGCCGCACGCTATGTCTCAAACAGGGCGCCGCCATCCCTGCCGCCGGCGGCCAGCGGCGGCCCGTCGGCCACCGAGGCCTACAAGAACGTTAAGGTGCTGACAGACGTCAGTGCCGCGGAGTTCATGCGGCTGCAATACGCCATCACCGCCTGGGTCTCGCCCAAGCAAGGCTGCGACTATTGCCACGTCGGCAACAACTACGCCGCCGACGACAAGCCGCAGAAGGGCGCGGCGCGCATCATGCTGCAGATGACCCGGCACCTCAACGCCGACTGGGGCACCCACGTCGGCGCCGCCGGCATGACCTGCTACACCTGCCATCGCGGGCAGCCTGTGCCGGGGCAAACCTGGTTCCCCGACGCGCCGAAACCCGAGAGCCCGATCGCGGGCTACCAAGACAACTGGCAGGAATCAGCCGACACGGTCCGCAAGTTCTTCCCCGACAACGGTTTCGCTGAATACTTCTTCGACGATCAACCCATCGCCGTGTCGTCCAACACGGTGGAGCCGGGGCCGACGCTGCATTCCTGGCCGGAAGCCATCCGCATCTACGAGATGATGATGCAGATGTCAGACGGCATCGGGGTCAACTGCGGCTACTGCCATCAATCCCGCGCCTTCAACGACTGGAACCAAAGCTCTCCCTACCGCTGGAACGCGTGGTGGGCGATCCGCATGACGCGGGACCTGAACCACAACTTCCTCGTGCCGATCTGGGCGGCGCTGCCGCAGACCCGGACGTTGGAGCATGAGACGAAGATGCCAGTCCTCCCGGCGCGCATGGAGGGTGCACAGGGCGGCAACGGCCTGGTCGTGTGTGCCACCTGCCATTTCGGCCTGCCGAAGCCGCTGAATGGCGCCAACATGGTCAACGACTACCCGGGGCTGACCCCTATCGCGCAACCGGCCCCCGAAAGGAACGGAGCGCCTACGGGCGACAACCGCGCGTCCGCCGCCCCTGCACCCGGCTAAGGAGCGTCCCATGCCAACCATCGCGCCAGATCGAGCCTACGGCGTCATCGGCAGCCAGCTCGACATCCCGACGATCGCGTTCTGGGTCTTTGTGCTGTTCTTCGTCGGCCTCGTGTTCTGGCTGCAGCGTGAAAGCAAGCGGGAGGGCTACCCGCTGCGGGCCTCCCCTTTCACGCCGGAGCAGATGGACGGCTTTCCGCCGCCGCCGGCACAGCCACGCACCTATATCCTCAACGAGGGCGGCACGACGCAGGCGCCGCACTACTACCCGCAAGTGCCATTCCATGCCGCACCCGTCCACCGGTTCGACGGCACGCCGCTCACCCCGCTCGGCAATCCCTTGCTCGCCGGCATCGGACCGGGCTCCTGGGTCCGCAAGCGGAACGAGCCGGCCCTGACCGAACGCGGCGACCTGCTGCTTCAGCCGTTGCGCCTGCTGCCGGAATGGTCCGTGCTGCGCCTCGACGCCGACCCGCGCGGCATGGCCGTGCTCGACTGGCGCCTAAACCCGGTCGGTCACGTGAGCGAGCTGTGGATCGACCGCGGCATCAAGATCATCCGGTTCCTGGAGGTCGAGCTGGATGCCTCGCTCGGCGCCAAGCACGTGCTGGTGCCGATCTTCCACACCGACATCCGGGAGGCGTCGCGCCGGGTGCGCGTCACCGCGTTGTGGGCCCATCAGTTCATCGATATCCCGATGCCGGCGACGCCGGACGTGATCACCGGGCAAGAGGAGGAACGCTTGAACGCCTACTTCACCGCCGGACAATTCTTTCGCGGCAGCCCGCTCGTGGCACCCCAGGCAAGGCGGCCGATATGGGACTGATCCCGGGTGAGCGTGTGCTGTGGCGCGGCCGCCCGGCGTGGCGCGCCGTGATGCGCGACGTGCTGCACATCCGCATCATCATGGCATACTTCGCCGCCATCCTGCTCTGGGGTTTCGCGTCTGACCGGGCAGATGGATGGGGGCCGCTCTATACGCTCTGGCGCGGCACGCCGGTGGTGGCTATGGCGCTCGCGGTCTTTGGCGTCTGCGCCCTGTTCGCCTGGGCGATATCGCGCACCACCACCTACGAGCTGACCAACGAGCGTTGCGTCCTGCACTATGGCGTGGCGCTGACAGCCAACCTCTCCATCCCGTTGCGCCGCATCGCTTCGGTCGGGTTGCATACGCGCGGCGACGGGACCGGCGACATACTGCTCGCCCCCAAGCCCGGCAGCCGCCTGCGCTATGTCAAGCTTTGGCCGCATGCCCGTCCCTGGCGCTGGAGCCGGGCAGAGCCGATGCTGCGGGGCGTTCCCAACGTCACCGGTATCGCCATGGCGATCAGCGAGGCTGTGTCTTGCGTCGTACCCGGGATCATCCATGCCGCTCCGGGCCTTGTCCCGCCTGCCGATGCCGTGCCGGAGCCTACTTGGACGGCGGCTGGGGACTGAGGTCGAGCAGGCGGGCGAATGCGTCCTCGTTGGTCCGGCCAAACGCTTCCAGCTCGATTAGCTTCCCCGTCGCGGTGTCGTCAACCGTCAGCCTGCCGTCCGACCAACGGGTGAGATGGAACGGGATCGTAGGTGAGCCCTGACCCTCCCGCCGCCGCTCCTGCACCAATCCAGACAGCACGACGCGGACGAAGGCGTTGGTGTTCCGCTCGATCGTAGTGACCGGCTGGCCGTCCGCCGTGACGACGGCGATGCCGCCGTCCGGCTGGTCGAGCATGACCAGGTCCGCCGTCCGCACGGGGGCTGCCGCCGGCGGCTCCCCCCCGTGCGGCCCAAGCCGCGCCGCAAGCCCGATGGCGGCCATCACGGCCAACAGCACAGCGACGACCGCGAGCGGGCGGTTCAGGCGGGTTTGGTCGGGAGCGGGCATCGAACGCCGGTTATCGCTCGCCACGCAGCAATGCGGGCGGCGGCTCTGCCCTGCGGATCGCCGCGCCAGAAAGATTGAATCCATCTCCGCGGATGTGGCTGACGCCTTTATCCCTGCACCGCTGCGCCATCGCCACCTTCCTCCGTCGCGGCCGGCTTACCTGGACGTCGATGCTCCGGTCGTAGGCAGCGTGCGTGGCGCCCCGCGCGAGATCCAGCAGTTGGTCGCGCGAGAGCACCCGCTGCGGATGCTCGGCGAACGCGAGCAACGGGTCGAACTCGCCGCCGGACAGGATCATCAGGGTGTTGTTCCCTGACCGCAGTTCCCGCCGGGCTGCGTCGAGCCGCCAGCCGGCAAAGCTCAGGATCGGCCTGGTGGCGGTGCTGGCCGGAGCGGCTGTCCTGGCAGCGGCCCGGCGCAGCACGGCCTTGAGCCGCGCCAGCAGCTCCCGCGGGCCGAACGACTTGACCAGGTAGTCGTCCGCGCCGAGTCCCAGGCCGACGACCCGGTCGGTGTGCTCGCCGTTCGCTGTCAGCATGATCACCGGCGCATTCGAGGCCGCGCGCAGCCTGCGGCACAGGCTGAACCCGTCCTCTCCCTGCAGTATCAGGTCCAGGATCACCAGGTCGACGGCCTGCGCCTCCAGCGCCACAAACATGGCTGGGCCATCGGTGGCGACGCTCACCGCATGGGCGTGCCGCTCAAAAAACCCGGTGAGCAAAGCCAAGATGTCCTCGTCGTCCACGATCAGGATGTGCGGCATGGCGGTCATTCCCAACCATAGCCCAATCCGACTCCGGCTTAATGTCCGAGATCGGCAGAAATGTCTTAGGCCCTAATGAGCTGAACCTCTTTGGTGAGACAGTAGATCACGGACAGCTCGGCTACGTGACGGCCCCGGGCTACTGCGCAGCAGCCCGGGGCTGGTTTGATCTGAACTCCATCGGCGACGGATAGGCAAGAGCCGAGTGAAGCCGTTGGCGGTTCTAGTGGTGCGAATCAGACGGAAGCATCCGTCTGATTCGCACCACTAGCCTTGGTTTGGTGGACCGATTCACCTAACGTTTGGGACTCAAACGTTAGGATCGGACCACTAGGCGGTCTCGATGAACGCCCCGGTGACAACCTTGGCATGGGCGAGATCACGATGCGCGCTGGCAAAAATCTTCGCGTGCTTGAGCGTTCTCATGAAGCTTTCGGCCATGGCGTTGTCGTATGAAGGGTTTTGTCAGCATTCGGGCCAGGGAGTATAGCCGCGGCGTTGTTCTCTCATGGCGGGTTGATAGGTCAAGCCCTCGTCTTAGATTTCTCGCTGGCGATGGATGGCCCTTGTCGCATCATGGTTCTCTCCGCGGTCGGCGTGTGCCGCCGCATAATGGCATCGAAAGCGTTGGCCTCGTGATGTCAGGTGCGCGGTCAGTCTGCCCCACCAGAGCAGCGCCGCAACAACACCCAAGCGATGGCTAGCGCCCCGTGCCGACGAGGGACACCGTCCCGCCGTGCCCGGCGGATCTCGTGTTCTGCTGCTATCGCGTGCTTATGCCGCCTTCGCGTCCTGGGCTGTCCAGCGGAACTCGCTGCCGTCCTTCCACATGCGGTGCAGGATGCCGGCGAGCTTGCGGGCCACGGCGACGGTGGCCTTCTTGGCGCCGATCCGCTTCGCCAGCCGGGTGCCCCAGGCTTTCAGGGCAGACCACTTCGCAACCCGGTGCAGGATGATCCCGGCCGCCTCGGACAGATAGGTGCGCAGCAGGGTATCGCCGCACCGCGAGATGCGCCCGGTGTAATCCGCCTCGCCGGACTGGAAACGCCCCGCCGCCGGCTGCTTTGCAGACGGATCGCAAGAGCGATGGCGTCAGGCCGACATAGGCGCCGACGTTGGACGACTTGGCAAAGCGCTCGAGGTCATCGATGGCGCTGACATAGGCCAAGGCGACCACGACACCGACACCAGGCGCAGTCATGAGCTGTCGCACCGCTTGGTCCTGGCGAGCAATGGCCACCAAACGACGGCTCAGGATAGCAACCTGATCGCTGATGGCCTGCCAGGCCGACAGCAGCGCCTCGGCCACCTCCTGCAACGGGCCGCCCGCGACCAGGGTCCGCACCCGCTCCAAGAAGGGCTGCCCACCGCCCTTGCCGGCCACGAGCCCGAACGGCTTGAGCACGCCGCGGATCTGGTTGGCGAGATCGACCCGCATGCGCACGAACTGCGCGCGGGAGGTGAGCAACGAGCGGACCAACTGGCTGTCCATGCTCTTCACCATCACCTCGCGATACCAGCCGGTGCGCACGATCTGCGCGATCCAGCGTGCGTCGTGGCGAGCGGACTTGTTCAGCTGCATCGACAGCGCCGCCTTGGCATGCCGGGCATCCAGGCAGACCATTGGGAGCCCCAGCTTCTTTAGCTCGTGCCAGTGCCAGGCCGACAATGGACCACTTTCCAGGCCCGGACGCACCACCTCTGGCGCCTTGGCGCGGATCGCGGCAGCGATCGCCTCCGGGGTGGACGCGCACTTGCCCTGCCAGAGTGTCTGGCCGCCGGCGTCGACGACACAGATCGAGGTCTGCTCCAGCGACACGTCCAGTCCAACATACTGTTCCACGTCTTCCTCCTCCGGTTGCCCCACGTCGGCCTGATCACCGCAGACCTCAGTCACAATAGGAGGGCACCCGCCCGCCACGACTCCATGTCAGCTTGGCGGGCGGGGCCGGGTCATGAGATCGTGCCGAGCATGACGATGTCGCTCACCCTCTACCGCGGCTTTCGCTTCCCGGCAGAGGTGATCGGACACGCAATGTGGCTGTATCACTGCTTCGGCCTCAGCCTGCGCGACGTCGAGACTATTCTGGCCGCCCGAGGCGTGGTCGTGTCGTACGAGAGCGTTCGCGAGTGGGGCCTATGCTTCGGCCGGCTGTTCGCCACCACGCTGAGGCAACGCCGTCCCCGGCCGGGCGACAAAGGGCTTCTGGACGAGGTGTTCCTCCGCATCCGCGGCAAGCTGCATTACCTCTGGCGCGCGGTCGACAACGACGGTCATGTGCTCGACCTCCTCGTGCAGAGCCGGCGCAATACCAAAGCCGCCAAGCGGTTCGTCCGCAAGCTGCTGAAGAGCTCGCAGTATGTGCCGCGTGTGGTCATAACCGACAAGCTGCGCAGCGACGCCGCGGCAAAGCGCGAGGTCATGCCCAGCGTTGAACACCGCCAAAGCCGCTACCGCAACAACCGAGCCCCTGTCAGCTTCGCTGACATCCCGCCGGGGAATCGCTACGCAATGGGATCGCACCAGCCGACGCGGCGACGAGAACGGCAGAGGCAGCGGTTCAAGGCAGCGCGCACCGCGCAACGCTTCCTCTCCGCCCACAGCTGGATCCACAACCACTTCCAGCTCCGCCGGCACCGCCTGACCGCCGACCAGCACCGCACCGCCTGAGACGCCGCCTTCCGCGCCTGGCGCGAGGTGGCCGGCGTCGCGCCCGCAGCCTGAGACCCTGATCAGCCGCAAGGCGCTGGCGACGCCTTAATAAGCAACCTGACAACGCTGTCCATAACACCCGTAACCAGAACTATCGGTCTCCCAGGAGCGGCGGCTCGCATCGGATACGCATGGCTGCGCGCGCTTGCGCGAGGCCGGGCTGACGCTTGCCCTGGGGTGGTCACACGGAGCGCACGGAGACGGGTTTGCGGTCCGGGTCATAGCGAGAGACCCGGCGACGGCGTGATTGACCCCACCCGCCTGAGCGGGCAGGCTGCGGGGGCCGCCGCCGGTGGCTGCGCGCGGACCAATGGAATGGCGGGGAGAAGGCCGGGCTGGCGCTTGGCCTGGCGGTCCGCAACCCTTTCGGCACGACCGCGGCGCTGGTATGCGGTCGGCCCTCCAGGTAGTGCGGCCCGGATGTGGCGGCCACGCGCGCCCTGGCCTGCAACGCAGCTTGGGCTCGGGACCGCAGACGTCTGGGGTGGGATGGTCAGGTCCCGCGGCGGGCGGCGTTGCCGCACGGGCAACCGACGCTAAATCCTCGGTAAGGCAGAGAGTGGCTCATCCATGCGCGTACCAATGGTCGTCATCGCCGGTATCGTCGTCCTCGCCGTCGCTGGGTCGGTGGCGGCCTGCGGCGAGAGCGCCACCCTGCCGCTGGAAGCGGGGGTGGGGCCAAGCCCGGCCTTGCCGCCGCCCCATGCCACCCTGCTGCCCACGGTCAAGATCGCACGGGCGACGCACTGGGCGGCCGGCGCCGCGCCCATGGCGGCGCCCGGGCTGCATGTGGTGGCGCTGGCCCAGGAGCTGAACCATCCACGCTGGCTTGCCGTGCTGCCCAACAACGACGTCCTCGTGGCCGAGACCAACGCGCCGGTGCGGCCGGAGGACGGGACAGGCCTGCGCGGCCTGGTGCAGCGCGTGATCATGTCGAGCGCCGGCGCAGACGTGCCGAGTGCAAACCGTATCACTCTGCTGCGCGACGACGGCCATGGCGGGATCGAGCGTCACGTCTTCCTGCAAGGCCTGACCTCGCCGTTCGGCATGGCGCTGATCGGCCACGACTTCTATGTCGCAAATACCGACGCGTTGCTGCGCTTCCCGTATGAGCCTGGGCAGACGGAGATCACGGCGCCGGGCACCAAGCTTTGCGACCTGCCGGGCGGACTTATCAACCACCACTGGACCAAGAACGTGGTGGCGAGCGCGGATGGCCGGACGCTGTATGTGAGCGTCGGCTCGAACAGCAACGTGGCCGAGAACGGCCTTGTTGCCGAGGAGGAACGCGCTGCGGTGTGGCAGGTCGACCGGGCGACGGGTGCCCACCGGATCTTTGCCAGCGGCCTGCGTAACCCGGTGGGCATGGCGTGGCAGCCGCAGACTGGCGCATTGTGGGTGGCGGTCAACGAGCGCGACGAGATCGGCAGCGACCTGGTGCCGGACTACATGACGGCGGTGCGTGACGGTGCGTTCTACGGCTGGCCGTTCAGCTATTACGGCCAGCATGTGGATGTGCGCGCCAAGCCGCAGAACCCGGCGATGGTGGCCCGCGCCATTCCGCCCGACTATGCGCTGGGCGCGCATACGGCGTCGCTGGGGCTGACCTTCTCGACGGCGGGCAGCATGCCGGCGGCACTGACGGAGGGGGCGTTCGTAGGCCAGCACGGCTCATGGAACCGCAATCCGAGGAGCGGCTACCGCGTGGTGTTCGTACCCTTCCGAGACGGCCGGCCGGCCGGCAGGCCGGTCGAGGTCTTGACCGGCTTCCTGAACGGAGCGGGCGAGGCGCAAGGGCGTCCGGTGGGCGTCGCCATGGACCAGAAGGGCGCGTTGCTGGTCGCCGACGACGTGGGCAACACCGTCTGGAAGGTGACCGGCCCCTAGTGGTCCGATCCTAACGCTTGAATTCCGAGCGTTAGGTGAATCGGCCCACCAAACAAAGGCTAGTGGTGCAAATCGGACGGAGTCTTCCGTCTGATTTGCACCACTAGGGCGCCCGGATCATCGACCGCTTGTCAGCCGACTTGCGGCGCGACTTTCCGAGATTACGGGCTTGTCGGCCCGGAACCTGAAGTATATGCGCGCAATCGCTGAGGCTCACTCGGACCAGGGATTGGCACAACAGATTGTTGCACGATTACCATGGGGACATAAAGTCCGTTTGCTCGAGGCGGTCAAAGACTAGGCTGAACGCCTGCGGTAAGCGCGCCAAGCGATCGCATAGTTGCCTCGGCTTGCCTTCATCGGCGGCCATGCTCGCAATGATCGCCGGTTTTGGCTCACGCTGTCTGACAATAGCGGCAAGTTGATGCTCGCGCTTTCTGCCTGCCTGCTCGCAATCAAGGCGGCGCGCTTGCAATCGAGGGGTCGTGCTCACGTTCGGTGCCACTGGAACATTCGCACAAACCTTCGATTGCGAAAGAGATGCGGGCAGGCATGGTGGCTGCCCGCCATCTTCGTTGCATAAACCTCGTTCAGGACCGCGTTCAAAGGCAAGGACCGTCTGAAAGCCTGTCAGCATGCGATTTTGGGGCGGCCGTGAGATGACCCCATGAGGCGCTCGATGTGGTCCGCGGCCTCACGCGCGCCACCGTAGCGGGCCATCGAAGCGGCAACGCGCTGCGCCGCTTTTCGATAAGCCGGCTCGGTCAGCACGCGGCGCACCTTCGTGCCGAACTCCGCGGTGTCGACGTGCTTCTCGCCAGATGCGTCCATGGTCGGCAACACGAACTCGCCAGCACCCAGCGCTGCGTTGCGCCGCGCGTTGCTCTCCCGCTCCGAATAGGTCGGGATGATCACCGCCGGCGTGCCGGTAAACAGACCGGTCTGGAAGGAACCATGGCCGCCATGCTGCACCATCAAGTCGCTGCGTCGCGCCATCGCCACACCCGGGACATAGCCGGCATGCCGGAAGTTTTCCGGCAAGGTGCCAACCTTCTCGGGCAGTGGCTGGTGACCCGTCGTCAAGATCACCTGCGCGCGGATCTCGGCGAAAGCCGCGATCGCGGCATGGATCACCACGACGGAGTCGGACCAGAACGGCGTGCTCCCGTAGCGCGGGTTGCCGGAATAGACCCAGATCACCGGTTCGTCTCGACACCACGCCTCCGCCCAATCCGGCAGCGACTGAGCGCCGCGCTCCCATAGGATCGGCCCGACATAGGGGACGTGCGCCGACGCGGGCAACGGGTCCGTCTCCTGCGTGCCAGCGATCAAGTCGAGATTGCCGGCAAACAGGTCGATGACCCGCGCGAGTGGCTCAAGCCCATAAGATGCCGCGACCGCATTCATAACGGGCGCTGCGCTCGGGCTATCTTCCGACGGCGGCGTGCCCTCCCACCACAGCAAGCCACGGCTGGCCGGATGGAAGTCGCCTTGCAGGACGGTCACCAGCCGTTTGCGCAATACGCGGGTGGCGAGGCAGGCATAAGGACTAAAAGAGTCGATGATGAGGTCGGCCTCCCACGCCCGGATCACGTCAACATAGGCTTCGGTTAACGCCCGGACATACGTCTCGTCCAGCATCCCGCGGTTAGCACAGAATTCATCGACGTCGCGGAACCGCCCGGCGGTCCGCTCCGGAAGAGCTGGTTTGGGCAGCGATGGAAGGGGGACGTTGACCAGTCCCACGTCCTCTATCAACCAAGCCGGCGCCAGCGATGGGTTGCATACCGCGACCGTGTGACCGCGGTCCGCGAGCTCCCGCGCGATCGGGACCATGCGGCTCGGCAGGCCAAGGTCATTGGCGATGTGCATCGTGAACAGCAGGCGCGCCATCGT